>CAZPDW010000038.1:0-15718 GCA_964585535.1 uncultured Pirellulales bacterium | reverse complement strand
CCCGGGCGAAATTGAGCCGAAACGAAAAGTCGAGATAAGCGCAAAGGTTTCGGCCCGAATAGTGGCTCTGCCGTACGATGAAGGTGATGTGGTGACCAAAGGCAAACCGGATGCGAACCCGCCGGTGCCGACATCGGTTCTTGTTCGGCTTGACTCGAAAGACCTTGAAAGTCAGCTTTTGTCGGCACAGGCAGGCCGGGCGGCGCAGGCGGCGCAGAGACAGGTCGAAAAGGCGCGCATAGAAAGTCAGAAGGCGACCATCGATGGACTTCTCGCGACGCTGAAACAGGCCGAGGAAGACCTGAAGCGAAAGCAGGGACTTATCGATTCAAAGGATATTAGCCAGGCCGCTTATGACCAGGTCAAGTACAAAGTCGATGAGCTGCAGGCACAATACGAGGCGGCGAAGCACACGCTTGAGTCGGCTGAGCTGAACCTTCTGGTGCTTCAGCACAACCTTGAGGCGGCTGATGCGGGAATCGACCAGGCAAAGGAGGCGCTTAGCTATGCGATAATAACCTCGCCCATCGACGGAGTGGTAACACGCATCAACGCCGAGGAAGGCGAGATGGCGATGACCGGGACTATGAACAATCCGGGAACGGTGATTATGGAGGTGGCGGATTTGTCGCAGATGCTCGTTGTCGCACAGGTGGACGAGGCGGACGTGGGCGAGCTGAAGGCGGGCCAGCACGTCAAGGCATACGTGCAGGCGTTTGGCGATATCGTCTTTACCGGGACGGTCGATACCATTGCCCTGACGCATCGATTCAACGAGAACAGGACGAAGTACTTTCGCACGGAGATACTGCTCGAAGACGACCCTAATGTCGAAAAGCTGTATTCGGGCCTGACCACGGACGTGGATATCGAGACGCAAAAGCATACGAACGTGATTAAGGTGCCGAGTCAGGCGGTACTGGCCCGGCCTGTGGATGAACTGCCCCTCGATATACGTGAAAATTGCCCCCAGCTCGATACCAACAAGACATTCGCGACCGTAGTTTATCGTTACAATGACGGCAAGGCGGTGGCGACACCCGTCAAAACCGGGCCAAGCGATTTGACCGACACCGTAATAACCGCAGGACTCAGCGAAAAAGACAAGGTAATAGTTGGGCCTTATAAGGTTCTCGACGGGCTTAAGCACGACCAAAAACTGCGCGATGAACGCGAAGTGGAAGCCGAAAAGAAAAAGAAAAAGGCCAAAGACAAAGAACCCAAACCCGACAGTGCTGACGTTAATGATGCCGGCCAGGATGTGAACGAAGCAGAAAAATGACCGAGCACAGCGGCAAAACGATAATTCGGCTTAGAGATGTCAAGCGCATCTATAAGGTGGGCGCCGAGCAAATCCACGCTCTCGATGGAGTCAATCTCGACGTATGTGAGAACGAATTCGTGGCCGTGATGGGACATTCCGGCTCGGGCAAGAGCACGCTGATGAACGTCCTGGGCTGTCTGGACCGCGCAACTAATGGATACTATTGGCTGGACGGCCGGGACACAACGAAGATGGGTGAGACGGCTCTGGCACGTGTGCGAAACGAAAGGATTGGATTTGTTTTTCAATCCTTTGAGCTGCTCGGCCAGTTGAACGCCCTTAAGAACGTGGAGATACCGCTGATTTATTCCCGCAACGGCTGGTTTTCACGTCGAAAGCGGGCCCGCAAGGCGCTCGAACGCGTCGGGCTTGCCGACAGGATAAAGCATAAGCCGAATCAGCTTTCGGGCGGTGAAAAACAAAGAGTGGCTATTGCGCGGGCCCTTGTGTGTAATCCGAGCATACTGCTGGCCGACGAGCCGACCGGTAACTTGGACAGCAAAACGAGCGAGGACATACTCGAATTGTTCGACGCGCTTCACAGGGACGGCCAGACGATTGTGATGGTGACGCACGAGCACGATGTGGCACAGCACGCAAAGCGTATCGTTCGTATGAAAGACGGGCGGATATACAGCGATCTTGGAATCGAACAAGACGCCGGACAGCGGGCAGCTCACGAAGAGCAGAAACAAGAGGGTCAGCTATGAAGGCACTGCTTCTGGCGCCGCTGATGTTTTGTCGGCTCGTGTACCAGAGCGTATATCTTGCCGTCGGCCAGATTTGGGCGAACAAAACACGGTCAATCCTGACGACAATCGGAATCGTAATCGGGGTTGCCTCGGTGGTGGCGGTCATCGCGGCTTTGACGGGGTTGAAGGCGAAAATCCTCAGCCAGGTCGAGACGTTTGGCAGCAACATGATTATGGTACAGCCGAGACGACCAGACACGGGACCTTTGAGTCACCAGCCGTGGTGGCAGGTTCGCTTCGAGCAGCAGCAGCTTGCCGGTTTGCTCGAACACTGTCCGTCGGTGGAGCGATACAGTCGCGTCGGCTCGGCCGGTCAGCACACGGTCAAACACGGTGAGAAAAGCGTGCTGGACGTAGGTGTGACGGGCATCGACCCGGCCTGGCACGAAATAGAGAGCAGGACTTTGGTAATCGGGCGAAAGCTCTCGGTGATAGACGACGGCCGGGCAGTGTGCCTGATTGAGCCGGAGCTGCGCGACAAGCTGGCTCTGGACAAAGACTGCATCGGGGAAACGATTCGCATCGGGTACAGAAATTTTCGTGTTGTCGGGGTGATTGAAAAAACGCCCGACCTTGGATTCGGCGGCGGCGGCCAGGAGCGGTACGAGGTGCTGGTCCCATTCAAAATGGCGTCAAAGTTCCAGAAACCCTGGATATGGGCCCTTGCCGAGAGCAGACAAACCGAGGTCCTTGACGAGGCAGTGGCCGAGATAAAGTTCTTCCTGCGCCGCACACGCAGCATCAAACCGGGCGAGCCGGATACGTTCAGGGTTGAGTCGCTCAAGAGCGTGATAAAAACCTTCAACGAAGTCGCGCTCGTCGTAACGCTGGTCGCCGGCGGAATCGTGGGAATATCTCTCCTGGTCGGCGGTGTCGGGATTATGAACATAATGTTGGTATCGATATCCGAACGAACCAGGGAAATCGGACTTCGCAAGGCCGTGGGGGCGAAAAGGTCGGCGATTCTGACACAGTTTCTGATTGAGGCGGTCATCCTGTGCTTTGTGGGCGGCCTGGTGGGTGTCGGGGTCGGCAAACTGCTGACTTTAGTGATATCAAGCATAAATCCGCTGCTGGAAAAAACCTATATCCCTGCATGGGCCATAGTGCTTTCGTTCGCCTTTGCGGGGACGGTGGGCATAGTGTTCGGTATGTTCCCGGCGATAAAGGCGGCCCGGCTTGACCCTATTGAGGCGTTGAGACATGAATAAAAAATACTCGATAAGAAGGTTCCTGTTTTTGATATTGCCTGCGGCGGGATTGCTCGCCCTGGCCGGCTGTGAGGAGTTTGCCGATGAGGACCAGTTTTACCAGATGAAGGTCCGCCCCGAGCAGGTCCGCCGGATAGATACCCTTGAGCTACCCCCCAAAAAAGCTGAACAGAAAACACCTTCAGAAGCAAATGCGGCTGCGCCGGCGCGGCTGGAGCTTTCGCTGGAGCAGGTCCGTGCAATGACGTTGGCGAACAATCTTGATTTGAAGGTGCAATTGGTCGAGCCGTCTATTGCAGCGGCACAGGTAAGTGAGGAAGAAGCAAAATTCGAGTCTGCTTTTTTTTCTGATTTGTCCCTGAGCAAAACGAATCAGCCGGCGGCATCGGATGTTAATATCATCGGCTCCAACGTTGACAGAACCTCTATGGACCTTGGCGTGCAGGTGCCTCTGCGAACGGGCGGGACGGTGACATTTGACCTGGCCGAGCAGCGCACGGAGACAAATTTTTTAAGGACGACGTTCAACCCATACTTCACCACGCGGGCATCTCTGTCCGTCAGTCAGGAGCTGCTTCGGGGGGCGGGCAAACGCGCGAACACACACTCGATTCGGATAACCGAGTATCAACGGCAGATAACCGATGCGCAGACAAAACTCGAGGTAATACGCGTGCTCGCCGATGCCGACCGTACCTACTGGCGTCTTTACGCCGCCAGGCGCGAGCTTGAGGTTCGCAAGCAGGAGTATGACTCGGCTCAGGCGCAATTGGAGCAGACCAAGCGGATGGTTGCCTCGGGTGAAAAACCCCAGGTCGAGATTCTTCGCAGCCAGGCGGGAGCGGCCGAACGGCTTGAAGCAATTATCAAGGCGGAAAACGACCTGCGCGACAGGGAAAGAGAGCTTAAGCAGATACTGAATCAAGCGGGCTTAAGAATGGATACGCCGACGACGGTGGTCCCGATGACCGAGCCGGACCCGGTGCGATACGAGCTTGACAGGCCCCGGCTGGTTGCCGCTGCTATCGAAAACCGGATGGAAATGCTCCAATTACAGCTTCAAATTGCGCAGGACATAAGCACGGTGGACTTCTATAAAAATCAGGCGCTGCCGCTGGTAACGCTGAACTACACGTATAACATCAGCGGGCTGGGACAGGTCAGCAGCGATGCGTACGATATGCTCTACGACAAACATTTCGAGGACCACATATTGGGGCTTCGGCTGCTGGTGCCGCTGGGCAATAAGGCGGCGAAGAGCCGGCTTCGCCAGGCGTTTTACCGGCGAAGACAACGGCTCAGCAGCGCCGACAACCGCAGAACGCTAATTGAGATGGATGTGCTGGGTGCGATTGACCAGTTGGAGGCGAACTGGCAGAGCATTTTAGCAAGCAGGCAAAACGCAATTTTGGCGGGCCGGCTCTACGAAGCGGAAAAAAGACAGTACGAACTGGGGCTGCGGACGAGCACGGACGTCCTGGACCAGCAGGCCAAGTTCGCAAACGCTCAAAGCGCCGAAATTCTGGCGCTGGCCGAGTATCAAATAGCGCAGGTCGATTTGGCCTATGCAACGGGGACATTGTTAGGGGCTGCAAAAATACGCTTCGAGCCGATAGTGCCAAAAGCACGGCTGAGCAGGTCACGCTGACAACCCGGCAAATCCGGACTATTTTCTTTCTTGCGATTCCCTACTTTCTACTGCTCAACTGGGGAGCGAGAGCCCGGCAGGACTCAATCGCACGGCACAGACCCGGCGCTATCGAGACGATGCTATGCAGCTTCTCACCGGCCAATTCTCTCCGGCCCGACCGGTAAATGAGTATAAACCCGGGTGACGAGCCGCCGTCGTTTATCGGAACGGCAAAAGCCGAGAGCTTATCAAAAGAGGCGGGATTGCCCTGCAGACCCATCGCGAACATATCGTCGAGCGAGCAGAGCTTGTTTGAAGTTGAGATTGTTTCCACGACTTCGGTGGTAAAGCAGTTTTCCAGCCGCTTGTTTTCCATTTCAATCGGCTTCTCGGCCTCGAATACGTGCAGCTCGAAGTTGTTGCGCCGGCGCAGGAAAAAAGCGACGTTTGCACCGCCGAGCCGGTCCTCGATCAGCCGGCCCGCCGTGCACAGGAGCTTCTGCAGGTCGGTAACGCCCGCTATCGACTCGTAGAAATCCGCCGCAAAACTGATTACACCCAGCCCACTGATGAACTGGCGGTGGGCTGCGATAAAATCGTTGCAGAGTATGTCTATCTTTTGGGCCTGTTTCCTACGCTCGGTTTTGAGCCGGCCTATCAACCGGCGCACCTTGCTCTTTTCTTTACTGTTCACAACACACTCGTTTCTTTATGGTCGTAAATTCGAGCATTGTTTGCTGAATTAAATCGGCTCACAGCAGAATTCGCTTTACCGCATAAAAAACTCCGCAAAACCCGCCGCAAATCAGCCCTATAAACAATGAATTATCAGTGGCGGCAGGATAAAACGCCCCGGCAGCCCTCGCACACCCGGGGCCGAAAGCACTTTTGCTTCTCATGCTTTTTCGGACTTATCGAACCGGCTCAACGAATTTCCAGAACCGTCTTGCAGACTATCAAGCCGTCCTCGTGAGGGCCTTTGCTTTTTCCGCATCTACCATCAGCTCCAGATGACCGCAGTCCAGGCACGTAAGAGCGCTGACCGCAGCGCCGGTCGTCAATACCGTCAGAAGCTTCGCACCCCTGGGACGAGAATAGATTTTGCCCGTGGACTGCAGCTCACTCGGTACGACATTAGTCCCGCCGCATCGCATACATTTCATTTCCCTATCCATAACTCAACCTTTCATCCAATCTTTTGAACCTGTTCTTTCGCTTGCTTACACTATCTCGTCATAACACACGGCGAAAATGACAACATATATCGTCCTCGCTGCACCGGGGGACGGCTTTTTTATGCAGTACCCGGCTCGAAGATGTCTCCACCCTGCAAACCCGCCCAAAATCGATGTTTCGGTTGCGCAGAGGCGCCCGGCCACGCCGAGTCCGAAAATCTGCAGCTATTGCGTTCTCGGACGTATCGCATCCTCCGGTCAATACACCAATCTCGGCCGAGCGGACACCCATCCCGCCCCCAGTATCGCAAACGCTCAGGACAAAACATTGTGAAAAAGCAAATCGACCTGCTAAAATGGAAAAAACCGGAGACTTTATGCTGACGCTCATCAATACGAATACGATGCTGCCGGCCATAGCGCCGCTCGGGCTGGATTACATAGCGACCGCCGCCGTCCAAGCCGGCATCGAGACCGACATAGTGGATTTGTGCCTGTCCGATGACCCGGCCGCAATGTTGCAGGACTATTTCGCGACGCACAATCCCGAATTAGTCGGCCTGTCGTTTCGAAACTCCGATGACTGCTTCTGGCCAAGCTGCCAATGGTTCGTGCCCCGGCTCGCTGAAACCGTAAAAACAATACGAACTCTCACCGATGCCCCGATTGTCATAGGCGGCGTCGGCTTCTCAATCTTCCCCGAACAAATCGTCGAATACACCAACGCCGAATTCGGTATTCGCGGCGACGGCGAGCCGGCTATAATTTCTCTCTATAGGCAGTTGCAGGGCAAAAAACATTTCCGCCGGGTTGGTGGGCTTGTGTGGCGAAGCAACGGCCGCATTATTAGCAACCGCCCCGCCTGGCCTCAGCCGCTCTCGCTGCCCACAAGCAGAGATGCAATCGACAATCCAACCTACCTTGCAAGAGGAGGCCAATGCGGCATAGAAACCAAGCGGGGCTGTAACCGACCCTGTATCTACTGCGCCGACCGCCTGGCTAAGGGCACGACCGTCCGGCTGCGCCGGCCGGCGGAAGTCGCCGACGAGGCCGGGACACTGCTCGAACAAGAGGTGGATGTCCTGCATATATGCGACTCCGAATTCAACATCGTCCCCGAACACGCATACACGGTCTGCGAAGAATTCATACACCGCCGGCTCGGCGACCGCCTGCGCTGGTACACCTACCTGGCCGTAACACCCTTCGATGCGCAACTGGCCCGGACGATGAGCAGGGCCGGCTGCGCCGGCATCGACTTCACCGGCGACTCCGCCTCCCCGCTTATCCTGAAAAACCTGCGACAGCAGCATACCAAAGAAGACCTCGCCTCGGCGGTTCGGCTCTGCAAAGAAAACGGAATCACCGTAATGCTCGACCTGCTGTTGGGCGGACCCGGCGAAACGGCGGATACCGCCAAAGAGACAATCGATTTCGTTAAGAAAATAAACCCCGACTGCGCCGGCGCGCCGCTCGGTGTAAGAATCTATCCCGGAACCGAAATGGCACAAATTGCCGCCGCAGAAGGGCCTATGGAAACAAACCCGAATATAAAGCGTAAATACGATGGGCAAGTGGACCTGTTCAGGCCGACCTTTTACATCTCACAGGCCCTCGGCGACAGACCCGCCGAGCTAATCAAAGACATCATCGCCGGCGACAAACAATTTTTCGAGCCGATTTCAGAGGCCGACACGGCAGCGACAGACCATAACTACAACGACAACACCGAATTGGTCGAAGCAATCAACGCCGGCGCACGAGGCGCATACTGGGACATCCTCCGCAAAATCCGCAGTGATTAGTCTAAAATAACTTCTTGCTGATATTCCGGCACGGTAACCCGCCAGCCGGCTTTTTCTCTGACGTAGTTACCGAAGGCAACCGCACTATCCGCTTCGCCGTGAACTACGAAAACGCCCCTGGGCGGCTCTTTGAACTTCTCAAGCCAGCCGAAAAGCTCATCCCTGTCGGCGTGCGCCGAAAAACCGCGTATCTGTGCAATCCCCGCCCTGACCGGATATTTTTCGCCGAGAATTCGTACCCGCTTTGCACCATCTACTATTGTCCTGCCGAGAGTGCCCACCGCCTGGTAGCCGACAAACATTATCGTGTTTTCGGGTCTTGTTATGTTGTTGACAAGGTGGTGCTTGACCCTGCCGCCCGTGCACATACCCGAGCCGGCGATAATCACGACCGTCCCCCTGATGTGGTTGATTGTTTTCGATTCAGCCGCCGATGAAGTAACACGCAGTCCCGGAAAACTGAAAGGCCTGCGGTGGTTCCTGAGCATTTCCACTGTCTCGGCGTCGAACATCTCGCCGTGCCGCTTGAAGACCTCGGTTATCCTCGCCGCCATAGGACTGTCTAAAAATACCGTCAGATGCGGTATCGCGTCTTCACCAAGCAGCTCGCTCAGATAGTACAGAAGCTCCTGCGAGCGCTCGAGCGCAAAGCTCGGGACAACGACGTTGCCGCCGGAGCGTTCGGTCGAGTTTATGACCTCGGCCATCTGTCTTTTCACGTCGCCGGTATCCTTGTGCAACCTGTCGCCATAAGTAGATTCGATGATGACGTAGTCGGCCCTTTCGGGGATGTTCGGGTCGCGGACTATGGGCCTGTCCGGTCTGCCGATGTCGCCCGAAAACAGAACTGTCCTTTTCTCGCCGTCCCGGCTCACGTCAATCAGTATCATAGACGAGCCAAGGACGTGCCCGGCGTCGCAGAGAGTCGCCTGAATGCCTTCGCCGATTGCCACGGTCTGCCTGTATTTCACCGGCGCAAAAAGTGGAAAAACCGCCTCCGCATCAGCCGTATTGTACAGCGGAACGTCCCCGTGAGGCCCTTTTCGACCCTGCCTTTTGTGTCGTTTGCGCTTGTGCTCGGCGTCCTCTTCCTGAATATGAGCCGAATCCAGCAGAATTATCTTCGCAATCTCCGCCGTCGCGTTTGTGCAGTATATCCTGCCTGAAAACCCCTCACGCACAAGCTTGGGCAGCAGCCCGCAGTGGTCGAGATGTGCGTGCGTCAACAAGACGGCATCTATCTGGTTTGGGGGCACGGGAAAGGAATCCCAGTTTCTGTCTCTAAACTGCCGTTCCTGATACAGCCCACAATCAACGAGCAATTTAACACCGTTCGCCTCGAGCAAATGCCGCGAGCCGGTAACGTTTCGGGCCGCCCCGAGAAACCTCAGCTTTATCCGCATACCACGCCCCAACTTTTTCATTTTCTTCCAAAATGACATTACATAACGCATTGTAACCGAAATCGCTCCATAAAACAAGCCGCAACCCGCCGCAGGCAGACCAAAAATCCTTGCCGGACAGACGTCAATCCACTAAACTCACCTGTGGCCGACGCCAAATGTCATACCAATGCGAAACTTGATAGGGCTATATGAGAAGGATAGTAACAATTTTTTTGCTGTGCTGCGTGTTGATGATTACGGGGACATTCCCCGGCTGCGGCAAAAAGCACAGCCGGGCAAAGGTGCTGAAGCTCGCCCACGGCCTTGACGTAACACATCCGGTGCACAAGGCAATGGTATATATGGCCGAAAAGGTCGGCGAAAAATCCGCCGGCCGGCTGCGAATCGATATCTACCCCAACGAGCAGTTAGGCAGCGAAAAGGAATGTATCGAGCAGCTCCAAATCGGCGCACTGTCAATGACCAAAACCTCATCGTCGCCGCTGGAAAGCTTCATCCCCAAAATGAAAGTGCTGGGCCTGCCCTATATTTTCAGGGATTCACAGCATTACTGGAAGGTTCTGCTGGGCCCAATCGGCGCCGAGCTTCTGGCCGCCGGCGAATCCGCACCGGTATATCTCAAGGGGCTTTGTTTCTACGACGCCGGCGCCCGCAGCTTTTACACCACGAACAAACCCATCCATACCCCGGCCGATTTGCAGGGCCTGAAAATCCGTGTCCAAAAAAGTCCCATCGCCATACAAATGGTAAAGGCGATGGGCGGCTCGGCTACCCCAATCGACTGGGGTGAGCTTTACACCTCGCTCCAGCAGGGCGTGGTCGATGGCGCCGAGAACAACCCGCCGAGCTTCTATACATCGATGCACTATGAGATTTGCAAATACTATACGCTCGACGAGCACACCCGCCCGCCGGACGTCCTGCTGATAAGCACGCTCGTCTGGAGCAAGCTGTCGGGCGAATTTCAGCATATTCTCCAGCAGGCCGCCGACGAGTCGGTTGCGTATGAGCGAAAGCTATGGGCACAAAAGCAAAACGACAACCTGCTGGCGGTCGAAAAGGCGGGCGTCAAAATCATTCGACCCGACAAACAGCCCTTCCGCGATGCCGCCGAGCCGATGCTCGAAGAATTCGCCGGAACAGAAATCGGACGGCTCGCTCAAAAAATCGCCGAGGTGAAATAGTAAATGTTTGCAAAGATAAAAAAACTGCTCGACAAAACCCTTGAGCTGCTTGTCACCGTCTCGATGGCGGTGCTCGTCCTCGACGTTGTCTGGCAGGTCTTTACCCGGTACGTCCTGAAGAACCCGAGCTCCTGGACCGAAGAGCTGGCCACATTCCTGATGATATGGGTCGGAATGCTCGGCGCATCCGTCGCCCTCAACCGCGGCGCACATCTCGGCATCGATTATTTCGTCTCGAAGCTCTCGCCCCGAAAAGGGCTTTTTGTCGCCCTGTTCGTCTTCGCCGTGACAGCGTTGTTTTCACTGCTGGTGCTCGTTGTCGGCGGCATCGAGCTTCTCGTAAGGATACTCGCCACCCAACAGGTCTCGCCGGCCCTGGGATTAAAAATGGGATACGTCTATCTCGCCATACCAATCAGCGGCTTTTTCCTCGTCTTTTACAGCGTCGAGCTTTTCGTCAAGACCCTCATCGCCCTTATCAGGGGCAAAGTGATTGAAGGGCCGCACGATTTTGAATCCGCCGCCGCTATGGATTAAACTATGACGCCTGAAACAATATCGGTACTTGTTCTGGTCGCGAGCTTTGTGGTGCTGCTGGTGCTCAATGTCCCGGTGGCATTTTGTATGGGCATATCGACGCTCTTAGCCGTACTGGTCGCCGGCGGCCTGCCCTCCTTTTTGATAGTGGCGTACAAAATGGCAACAGGTATCGACAGCTTTGCCCTGCTGGCGATACCGTTCTTTATTCTCTCGGGCCTGTTCATGGGCCGGGGCGGTATCGCACGCCGGCTCATTGATTTCGCCAACGTCATCGTCGGCAGATTCCGCGGCGGGCTGGCCTTCGTCAATATCCTCACCTGCATGCTCTTCGGCTCCATCTCCGGCTCCGCCGCCGCCGCCGTCTCCTCGGTAGGCGGCTTTATGATTCCGCTGATGAACAAAATGGGCTACCACCGTGACTTCAACGCCTCCATCAGCATCACCGCCGCCACAACGGGCCTGCTGATTCCGCCCAGCAACGTTATGATTGTCTATTCACTCGCCACCGGCGGGATGGTCTCCATCGCCGCCATATTTATGGCCGGCATCCTGCCCGGCATCCTCGTCGGACTGGCCCTGATGCTCGTCGCAGGCATCATCTCCGCCCGCCGAAAATACGGCAGGGGAGAACGCTTCGGCCTCACCGAGGCCCTCAAACGTTTCCTTGCCGCCATCCCCGCCCTGCTGCTCATCGTCATCGTCTTAGGCGGCATCTTAGGCGGAATCTTCACCGCCACGGAGGCCTCCGCCATCGCCGTGGTATATTCCTTTGTGCTCTCCGTATTCGTTTACAGAGAGGTAAAGCTAAAAGAGCTGCCCGACATCATTCTTCAATCGGCGGTAACCACCGCCGTAGTCTTCCTGCTCATCGCAACCTCGATGGCAATGAGCTGGTTCCTCGCCCTGCAAAATATCCCACAGAACATCAGCGCCTTCCTGCTCGGCCTGACTCAGAGCAAGCTGCTTATCCTGCTGATAATAAATCTCATCCTCCTCGCCGTGGGGACATTTATGGATATGACGCCCGCAGTTTTGATTTTCACCCCCATATTCCTGCCCGTGGCCAGGAGCTTTGGAATTAACCCCCTCCACTTCGGCATCATTATGATTATGAACCTCTGCATCGGCCTTTGCACCCCGCCGGTGGGCACGGTCCTCTTCCTCGGCTGCGGCATTGCCAACACCACCGTAACCAAAATTATGCGTCACCTCATCCCCTGTTTCGCCGCGATGGTTGTGGTGTTGCTGCTCTGCACCTACATACCGGAAATCTCCCTCGCCCTGCCCCGCCTCCTCGGCCTGCTCAAATAAGCAAGAAGTCAGAAGGGAGAATGTATCCTTTGTTGTGGAACCAGGGGGGGGGCGGTTAAACCAATTGGTCCGTCCGCGTCGGCGACTGAATTTGGCAAAAAAACGGCCTATCTGGGCCAAAAACGGCGTCGTGCGAACGCTGACGAAAAAAATAAGGGGGAAATAGTGCTAAGGGGGTTGTCAATCAGCCGAAAATGAACATTATACACGTGTAATCTTATAAGATGATATTATGAACCTATGAAACCGGCGCCAGGCGAAGACATTCCTTGACATTTTTTGCATTATCTGGTATGCTGTAGGAGGTGAGAAGCGATGGTTTCGCAGTCGTCTCAGAGCCTCACGGACGGACGTCGACACGCAGGGAGGCAGGGTGATGTGTATGACTTGGGAGTCCCAGAGGAGGTTGTGGGTAATGCTGGGGCCGGCAAGTTCTGAAGAGGTGAAAGGGGTTATGTATGTCTCGTGCAGGGAAACAGCGGGGGGCGATTGTTAACAGCAAGAAGTACATTGGCAGATTTGTCGCCATGGCATCGTTTAATAAGCGGTCCGTGGTGGCTTCGGGGAAAGACCCTGTCGATGTTATGAACAGGGCGGAGAAAAAAGGTTATCAAGACCCGCTTGTTATCTTTGTGCCGCCTAAGGGAGTTGTGAGCATCTACTAATGCCCATAGATAAGTTCCCATTTCTTCGGCTGGGCCCGGATTCACCATGGCAGCCGATGCTTCTCATTGAATTATCCAACCCGGCAAACGGTTTTTCGGTGTCTGTGCTCGCACTGGTCGATACCGGAGCCGACGACTGCGTAGTTCCCGAGTTCTATGCATCCAAGCTCGGGCACGACTTGGAGAATTGTAAAGGCAAGCCGAAGGAAGTCATGGGAATTGGGGGAGGTGCGATGGCATACGCTCACACTTCTGACATCAGGATATTTGCCATGACAGGTACTTGCGATAATCCCCAAGTTGATTACAAGAAGGTAGTGTACTCTCAGGAAAAAGTGCCTATAGACTTTGTCAAAGGGTACAATGTTCCGCGCGCACTGCTTGGAGTGAAGAGCTTTCTTAAGAATTTCGTTGTCACTCTGGATTATCCAAACCGTAATTTTTCAATCAAACATCCGTGATAATCACCGCCGGATATCATGTCGCCATTCACCTTGGCCGCAAACCACTATTAACTTGTCAAAAAGTAATTTATGCGGTATCGGCAACACAACGGTCACAAAGATTATGCGTCACCTCATCCCCTGTTTCGCCGCAATGGTCATCGTGCTTCTGCTCTGCACCTACATACCGGAAATCTCCCTCGCCCTGCCCCGCCTCCTCGGCCTGCTCAAATAAACAGACCGCTCCACGTCAGTCCACTAAGAGACTCCTTACGGCGGGCTGGCATGCGGCGGCGGCGGGGTGCTTTAGAATATGTTATAATCGTAGTATGTGCTTTTGAGGGAACACCGCCCTGTCACTAATATTCGCCCTCAGCCGACTGATAGACTATCGAAAGGACCGGAAAAATGACAAACTCCAATATGACGCGACGTAATTTCATCAAGCGAAGTGCCGCGATTTCGGCAGCAACCATAGTTTCACCTTTGGCTTCATCCGTTGCGTTTGAGGAAAACCCAAGAGCACGCTGGACAGCGGCGCGCGAAGACCCCGTTCACAATATGATTTCAGGGCAACCTGATCTTGATAAAGTACTTAGCTTGTTCCCGCGCACTACCGGATCAGCTGCCTTTGATCCTCAAAAAATAGCTGAGAACATCAAAAGACTTCAAACCAAACCACCGGTCAACACTGGGCATCCTTTCCTGGACTTGTCGGTTAAAACGGGACTTGCACATATCGACGCAACATTTCGGGGCGACCACCCCAAGTATGGCGTAGGAAACTATGAAGATGAAGCTCATGATGGATTCCCGCCCACAATAATAGCTGCAGTAGATGCCCTGTCGGCTTGGCGTATGAACAGCCGTGCTGCCCAGCTATTCCATTACTGGCTCTCTAATTTTGTGCGTGAAAACGGAACGTTCAAGTATTACGGGCCGTCTATCAGTGAATACGGCCAGATCCTTCATACGGCAGCATTATTAGAGGAGAGGGCCGGTACGGCAATCTGGTGGAATGATGGTTTTAAGCAACTTGATCGCATTTCCGAATATCTTCTGCAGCTTCGTGCCGATGCGGTCAAAGATGACGGACTCATCTCAGGAGTACCTGAAGCTGACACCAGAGAAGACACAGGGAAATATTTTCACAACAATGCATGGGTGGTAAAGGGTCTTCAGCGATGGGCAGATTTGTGTGAACGTCTGCAGGCTACCCCTGTGACATCGACACCCACTATACGAAAAGTCTCCACAGAACTGGCTCAGGATACACTTCGTGCCATCCGGAAGACGTGGCCTGACGATCCTTCAGATTGGTGGTTGCCTTCCCGACTCCAATCTCCGACAAGGCCGGCATGCCTCACCGAAACCATGGACTCATCCTACACAAATTATCGCTACTGGCCCGAATTGCTCTCGAGTGGGCTTTTGCCAAGTGATATGGCCAACAGAGTAATCAATGCGCGCCTCTCGGCAGGGGGACAGTTCTGTGGAATGACCCGTTTTTATGATCATTTGGACGACTGGCCGCTGGCCGACTATCTGTATGCTCTGTGGTCGCTTGGACGCAAGAATGATTTTCTGCTCAGTCTGTATGGACATGTTGCCTATCACCAGGCTGAGGGTCATTTAACGGCGTACGAACAGGTAACATTCCCGCCGGGCAAAAAGGTAGCGAATTATTGTCTGCCATGCCAGCTGGTTGCTGCACGTGCCGCTCGTCTGCTCCTAAAATAGCAAAGCTAACCATTATAGTGCTGCCGGTTGAAATTTCCCGTTCGTTCGCGGGTAAGTAACTTTAGAACAAGAACTTAAAATCTCACTCGCGGGAATTTATTACCCTGAAGGGTATAAAAGTGAAGCAGTCATCCTCAAATTAGCATGTAGGGCTATCGTTCAGTTCTATAATTAATCTCAGCTCCTTGATTTCGATTTGCAGACTTTGCTTCGGTTCAATCTTCATATCTCTTATCTCGTGAAGCGTACCTCGTGTATGGTTTCGGCTCCCGAATCCATTACGCTTTTTGGCACAAATGTACCAGAAAACAAAGAATCCGTTAAATCGGCCAAGTCCGTGGTTTTTTCACTTGACATCTAACTTCCCATAAAGTATAATACCCCGCTAACATATAGAAAGCTTGATACTAAATTACAAACACAAGGATTTCGAGATGATCACCATATTCCTGCCCGTCGTCAAGAGCTTCGGCGTTGACCCCCTCCACTTCGGCATCATTATGATTATGAACCTCTGCATCGGCCTTTGCAC
>CAZPDW010000037.1:0-15795 GCA_964585535.1 uncultured Pirellulales bacterium | reverse complement strand
CCCTGCTGCAGATATCGGGTGCCTTCTTTGCCGTTATCACGCCGCTGCTGTTGACATCGTCCGTCCCTCTCTACAAATACGTTTACGACGTAAGCAATCACAATGAGCTGCTGATGATGATAACAAGGGCGCTTGTGCCTTTCATCTGCCTTCTGGCGCCGACAATGCTTATGGGCGGGACGCTGCCTGTGCTGACTTCCTATGTGGTCGGAAAAGAAGGTCTGTTCGGCAGGAACTTCAGCTTGTTGTACGGACTGAACACCCTCGGTGCCGTTGTCGGCGTGATAGTGAGCGGCTTTGTCACCATCGGCTCAATCGGCGAGTGGAATACCATATTCATAGGCGTTTTAATCAATCTCATAGTCGGATGTGTCGCGTACCTGCTCTACAGCAGGGCAGCCGGACCTGCAGAAGCGGGCAAAGTCGCGGAGGACAAATTCGGGGCCGGGGCGGGCGGCGTGATTTCGGCTTACCCGGGTTCAATACGGAAAATCGTATTGGCTGCAATTTTGATAAGCGGCTTTACCGCCCTGGCTTACGAGGTAATATGGACGCGCCAGCTTATCCTGTACCTCAAAACTTCCATATACGCCTTTTCCGCTATGTTGGCCGTATTCCTGACAGGAATAGCCGTGGGAAGTATCGTGATTAACAAGTCCATAGACAGGTTCAAGAATCCTCTCACCGTCTTTGGGACACTGGAGCTGCTTGTCGGCTTGCTCTCTATTTTCAACCTGTATTTGTTTGGGCCGCTCGATAGCCGCCTGTTGACCCGACTGCTCGCCCCGGTGGTGCTGGTGCTTCCCATTACCCTGCTCTTCGGCGCCATATTTCCCATTGCCTCTTTGTGCTACACCAAAAGTGCGGATACAACCGGCTCTTCGATAGGCACCGTATTCGGTTTTAACACAATCGGTAACGTTGCCGGCTCTCTGCTTACGGGCTTTGTTCTTATCAGTATATTGGGCTCAAGCAAAACGGTAGTCCTGCTTGGATTTGTGAACATTGCACTCGGTGTGGCTCTGTTATGGTCCGAGCCGAGCAAATCAATGGACTTCAAACTTAAAGTTCTGCTGATAATCCCCGGCGCCATTATGCTGTTGCTCGGCCTCAAAGGCAGGGACCCCTTCCTCAGCGTTATTGCCAAGAGAGTGGCCTACAGGGCTTACAGTTATAAAATATTCGAAAATCGAGAGACCATAGAAGGCACCGTGACCAGTTTTGTCAGAAATGGCGCAAAACTGCTCTGGATAAACGGGCAGGGGCAGACGGTGCTGTCCACACAACCCAAACTTATGGCCCATCTGCCGATTATGCTGGCCGATGAGCCGAAGAAAATGCTGATTATATGTTTCGGAATGGGCACAACTTTGAAATCCGCCTACGTCCATGACAACCTGGATATTACCTGTGTCGAGCTGGCGCCGGAGGTTTATAAATGCTTCAGGTACTATCACGGTGATTCACAGGAGATACTAAACCGGCCGAATGTGCATCTGGCTGCCGGCGACGGCAGAAACTTTCTGCTGCTGTCCTCGGACAAATATGATGTAATTACCGTTGACCCTTCGCCGCCGATATACAACGCCGGCACCGTAAACCTGTACACCCGCGAATTCCTCTCTCTATGCAGAAAACATCTGACGCCGAACGGAGTTATGTGTCTGTGGTTTCCGGGAAGAAGCACCTGGCAAGACCGCCAGTATATAGTGAAGACATTCTACTCGGTCTTCCCGGACACGACCGTATGGAAGGGCTGCTACAGACAGGGCCTCTACATTATCGGCACACTCAAAGAAGCAAATATCAACAAGTCGAAAATAGAGCTCGCTTTTACCAACGTTCGGTTAACAAAAGACCTTAGTGAATACGATAAAAGCTGTGTTACAAGCTCGCAACTGCTGGACCTGCTGTTCTTGCAGACAGATGAACAGATGGAAGATTTCACAAGGGCGGCATTGATAATTACAGATAATTACCCGTACACTGAATTTCCCCTGTGGCGGTATCTGCTGAATCGCAGGGCGGGCACGCGGGCTAATAGCCCGGGTAGATAAAACAACCACACCCTGCAACCGCCAGGCCGTCGCCCGTTATTTTGCGCCTCCTCGAAACCGTTCGTCAGGCCGGCTCAAATGAGCTCTTCAACGCTTTTTTTTTTACCCTGCGTTTGCTGCTTATGGCCTTGATGGTGGATTTCTGTCTGGGCGTGCGTTCAACACCACTGCCGAGCTTATCTGTTATGGTGTAACTCTCAAACATCGCCAGCAGAGAGAGCATAAAACTGAGGGTGCTTTCGGCGCCCTGATTGGCATTGATGCCTCCGGGCATTAATCCGTCACCACAGCCGTTGGTCCTGAAATCGTACACCGGAATCCTCAGGTCGTTTTCACCGAGGAACCAGTCGAATGCCTTCCTCTGGAGCTTGAGAAAATCGGGGTTTTGTGTAGCGTCGTAGGCGGCCTTGAGCATCAGAACGGTACCGGCCGGTTCAATCGGCTGCTGGTCGAATTCGGCCCTGGCCCGGCCCCGCTCGTACCAGCCGTTCGAGCCGATGAAACTGAAATGCTTGGCGGTGTAGATATTCTTCAGGAGAAAAGCACAGGTTTTTTCGGCAACCTCGTAGTATTTTTTTTCGCCGAAGGTCAAACCCGCCGCAAACAGGGCGTGCGGAAGAACGGCATTGTCGTATGTAAGCATATCCTCAAACCACTGCCAGTCCGGGTGGCTGTTTTCCCTGAACTGTGCGAGCAGTCCGTCGGCGACTATCGACATGCAGCGCTTGATGTCACTGGCGCCGGGGAACTGCCGCAGATAATCGGCCATACCGAGTATCGAGTAAGCCATTCCCCGCGGATGCTGCCTTTCGACGTGGCTGACCGACCGGTCAAAGCAGTCTTTGATGACCGGGATGTACGCATCGGATGGCGGCTGTGCAATAACGGTCCCGAAGGCCCATATAACCCTTCCGAGCGCATCGTTCACCGGCTCATCGGCGACCCAGGTTCTGTCAAAGTTCATAAAGTTTCTCACCGAGCCGTCGGCGGCCTGTGAGTGGACGATGAAGGACAGATACGTATCCAGCAACTGCAGCACATCGGGGCCGGGATACTGGGCATAATACTTGGCCATAGCGATAACGGCCCTTGCATTATCGTCCGTGCAATAACCATACTCACGATTGGGGACGGTAAATCTGGCGTGCTGGTAGATACCCGTATCGTCGGTGAGCCGCTTTATGTGGTCCAGCGACGGCTCGGGCAGTTGAATGTTCGATGTGGCCTCGGCAACGGAGGGCGCATCCTTCGCAGCGGCGTAGATTGGCAGACGCTTTGCGCTGAAAAGCTTCCAGTAGGCCTGGCCTATTTTGGGCCAGGTACGAGGCCGGCCGTAGTCGTATGCCTTTCTGCGAAGTGAATAAAACAGCGAATCGTCTTTGAGTATGTCAATTATCGCCTGCGCCATCTGCTTTGAATCACCGAACGGCACAAGCTTGCCGCGCCCGTCGGCGAGCAGCTCCATAGCCGCCCAATAGGGCGTTGAGACCACCGCCTTGCCCGTACCGACCGCAAACGCCAGTGTGCCGCTGGTCAACTGCTCCCTCCTCAGATACGGGGTGACATAAATATCCGCTGCACAAAGGAAATTGTTAAGCTCCTTATCGTCCACAAAACGGTTGTGGAATATCACATGCTTTTGCAGGGACAGCTCCTTTACCATCTGCTGTAAGCTGAAGCGGTACAATTCTCCTTCGTGTTTCAATACAGCCGGATGCGTCATTCCGAGAACAACATACAAAACCGAGGGCTCCGCTTCGATTATGGCCGGCAGGGCCTTTAGCATTACCTCTATGCCTTTGTTCCTGTTCAGCAGGCCGAAGGTCAAAATGGTTCTGCGTCCGTCCATTTTGAACCTGTGTTTGTAGTAGTTGCTGTCAACAAAGGGCATATCAGGAATGCCGTGCGGGATAAGGTGAATTTTTTTGCCCGATATGCCGTAAATGTTCCGCAGCATATCGACACCCCGTTCGTTCATCGTAATGACTTTGCAGGAGGCGTCGCAGGCATCGATAAGAGATTCGCGATATTCGGGCTTCGGGTCGTCAAGAACGGTGTGCAGTGTCGTTATAACGGGGCTTTTTATCCTGTTGAGCAGCAGGGAGAGGTATGCGCCCGCCGGGCCGCCGAACAGGCCGAACTCGTGCTGGATGCTTATCAGGTCAACGTGACTGAAGTTTATGTAATCAGCGGCGCAGATGTAGTCGTTCTTGACGTCCTGACGAATCTCAAATTTTACCGGGTCATCGAATTTCTGGTCGCCCGAGCGTAGAGCGACGACCAACGGCTCGAACTCACCTTTGGCACTGGCTGCCACACTGCCGACCAAATCCGAGGTGAAAGTTGCAATCCCGCATCTTCTCGGCACATAAGAGGAAATAAACGCCACTTTTCTCGCGGGACCTTTGGCCATCCTTAACACCCCTTTGAAAAACCTCAATTTCCAGTATTCCCAATTGTATAGGCAGGTTTTGAACTGTCAAGCCAATATTATGGGGCGCCGCCATAAAATTCCCAAAGTACGACCATCCAAAAGCCGATTTATTCTCCGGGCAGCCGGATTAAGCGGCAGGTTAGGCCCTTTACTTTGCCGAAAATATTGCCCGTTTGCTCTTGTTGACAAGCTTGGCATTAGCGCTTATAATAGGGGATTCGTAAACGGTTACCCAAAGCCGGCACTGCCGAACGCGTTTTTTACACCTTAGTGGCAGTTGCCCGCAGATTCGGCAATACGAGCCGTTGGATGTTTAGAAGGTCCTGGGTCGGGGTCGCTAACACAATGGATTCAGAACAACCCGTTGCTGAACACTCCCATCCGGTAAACGAACCGGCCATTAACAAGTTCCTCCAGGCCGCTGTAAAGACCCGCGCCAGCGACATCCATCTCAAGGTAGGCCAGCCGCCAAAGTTGCGGCTCTCCGGACAACTCAAAAACACCACCGCCAAAGCCCTCACCGAGGACGAGATAGAGCAGCTCGCCTTCGAGATTTTAACCGATAAACAGAAACAGCATTTGCTCGAACACGGGACCCTCGACTTTGCCTATGCAATCTCCGAGCAGGACCGCTTTCGGATGAACGTTTTTCGCCAAAGAGGGTTTCTCAGCATCGTCGCCAGAAGGGTCAATACCGAGATTTCCCCCCTGAGCCGGCTTAATCTGCCTGCCGTACTGCAAAAAATCACCGAGGCAAGACAGGGGCTCGTCCTTGTCGTCGGCCCCACCGGCTGCGGGAAAACCACCACCGCCGTCTCTATGATTGACCATATCAACCGGCAGCGATTCTGCCATATTGTCACCATCGAAGACCCTATCGAGTACCTCATAAGCGACAAAAAGGCCATCGTCTCGCAAAGAGAAATCGGCATAGACGTGCCCGATTACGATGAAGCCCTCAGGTTTCTTATGCGTGAAGACCCCGACGTCGTTTTTATCGGCGAGGTCCGCGACGCCCATACCGTAACCGCCGGCATGAGGGCCGCCGAGACCGGCCATCTCGTCTTTATGACCATGCACGCCGCAAACTGCGCCCAGGCCGTTCAGCGCCTCATCGACCTCTTCCCACAGCTCGAAAGAGACCTGGCAAGACAAACACTGAGTATCACACTCAGAGCCATTATCAGCCAGGTCCTTCTGCCGAGTGTAAAGGAGGGTGTCGCCCGAATACCCGCAGCCGAGGTTCTGCTTGTAAATCCCGAAACAAGAAAACTCATCTCCGAAGAAAGAGAAACCGAGCTGCCGACGCTGATTCGAGGATGTGCAGAGGAAGGGATGCTGCACTTTACAGACTCGCTCATCGCACTAATTATGAACGGAAGCGTTGAAGCGAGGGAAGCATACAAACACGCACCAAATCCCGACGAGCTGAAAATGGCCCTGAAAGGTATCAGGTCCGAAAAAGGAGGAATCCTCTGAGGATTGACTAATGCTTACAATGGAGTATTCTATGCCCGATTTATTTTTAGCGGCGGTAACCTACGGCGGCTACATATCACTCGCCAAGTTCGTCCTGTTCCTGCTGCTGTTCTTTCTCATGCTGCCGGCGGTAACATGGGTGCATCAGGACGCCGAAACAGTAGGCACAAGAAAAATCTACTGGACCGCCGTTGTTTTTGCAGGATGGGCGTTCGGCAGCGTCATCTGGCTTCTGATAGGAAACTTCTATATCGGTTTGCTCGTTTATCTTATTGCCGCCGGAGTTACCTCAATCAGCTACGTAATGCACCGAAACTCCCGTGTCCCCCGGTTCCAGCGCGTCCTGACGGCCGAGCACATCAAGGGCCTGTTCGGCACCGAAACAAAAAAAATCAAGGCGATGCAAAAAAACTTCGTTTTTATCACGGCCAACAACAATGAAGTCCCTGTGCCGGATGCCAAAACACCCGAATTCTTCGGATACAAGGCCGCCTTCGACCTGTTCAACGATGCCATCTGGCGACGTGCTTACGACATCGTTTTTACTCCCACGGCCGAGAACTATTCCGTCCTCTACTACGTTGACGGCACCGCACTGAAACAGCCCGACATCCCCAGGGACAGAATGGAGTATTTCATCAGATTTGCCAAGCACCTCGCAGACCTCGACCCCGCTGAAAAAAGAAAACCGCAAAAGGGCAAGTTCGCCATCTTTCGCAACAAGCAGCGCACTGCCTGGCAGGTCGCTACCGCCGGCTCCACCGCCGGCGAGCAACTCAGAATCAAACAGCTCATCCAGCAGAGCATAACAAAACTCGACCAGCTCGGCCTGACGGCAAATCAGCTCGACCAGATGCGCAGTCTGCGAAATGCAAACCAGGGACTCTTTATCGTTGCCGGCCCGAAGAACAGCGGCGTTACCACCAGTTTCTACGCCCTGCTCAAAAATCATGACGCCTTTCTGAACAGTATCACCACCGTCGAAAAGCAGGTTGCCTCCGACCTGCCCAACATAACGCAGAATATCTTTTCACTAAGTGACAGCGGCATCACAACATTTGCGAAAAAAGTCCAGTCCGTAATCAGGATGGACCCCGACATCGTCGGCATCGGCGACTGCGCCGACACCGAAAGCGCACAAATCGCCTGCGCCGCGGCCCTGGACGGCAAAACCATCTATCTCACGCTCGAAGCGGACAACGTCTTAAAGGCGCTGGCCAGATGGATAAAGCTCGTCGCAAACCGCGAAAAGGCCGTAAGTGCCCTGATGGGAATCTCAAGCCAGCGAATATTCAGAATGCTCTGCGAAAACTGCAAACAGGCATACGAACCGAACAAAGAGCTTCTGCATAAATTCAACATCCCGCCGGAAAAGGCAAAGGTTCTCTACCGTGCCGGCAAGGTCGTCTATGACAAACGCGGCAAGCCCTCGCCGTGCGAGGTGTGTCAGGAAACCGGCTACGTCGGAAGAACCGGCGTATTCGAGACAATACTAATCGACGAAAACCTCAGAAGGGCAATTCTGAAGTCAAAATCGCTTTCCGAGGTCGGAACAAACTTCAGAAAAACGAAAATGCTCTACCTCCAGGAGCAGATGCTTAAAAAAATTATCGCTGGAACAACATCGATAAATGAAATGGTCAGGGTTCTTGCATCCCCGAAAGAGCAGAAGCCCTCAAAACCTGCGCCGAAAAAGTGAACATCCTAACCTTTTATGCTGAACGATACTTTGTAACACAATAAAAGAGAGATTGTAATGGCCGCTTTAATTGTACTCGTGATTGTCATAGGTTGTGCCGCGTTTCAATACTTCAAAGGAAGCGTCCTCAAGGCATTTGTTATGCTGATGACCGCAATATGCTCAGGGCTTGCCGCCTTCGCCTGCTTCGAACCCCTCGCCGCCTTGCTTATCAGCCGCGAGACCCTGCCGCTTTGGGCCCAGTCACTCTGCTTTTTGCTTGTCTTCGTGCTCACCTTTGCCGTCCTTCAGACAATAGCGGAATTCCTCACTCGACAATCCGTTGACCTCGGGGACGTCCCTGAAAAGGCCGGAAGGGTCGCTCTCGGTCTGCTCACAGGCCTTATCGTCTCCGGTATCCTTCTCACCGCCCTCGCTCTGGCGCCGGTTGGCAACAACATCCCATACCAGCGATTTGACGATAAATTGACAAACATCGATGCCCCCAAAAAATCCCTGCTCAACACGGACGGCCTCACTGCAGGGCTGTTCGCCGTTATCAGCAGGGGAACACTCAGCGGAAAAACCAGCTTCGCCGCTCTGCACGCCGATTTCCTCGACCAGCTTTTCCTCAACCGCCATCCCGGCCCCGACAAAGTACCTCTCATTACCGCTGCCGATGCCCTCGAAATCCCCAAAAAAGCCGCCGTCTGGCCCGCCCCCGACGGCCTGACCGACCAGAACGGCAAAGCCGCTCCCTCAATGGCCGCTCATAATCTCACAATCATACGCATCGGCTTTTCTTCCAAAACGCTACAGCAAACCGCCCCCTTCACACTCTCACAACTAAGGGCCGTCTGCAAACCTGACAACGACAAAAATCCACTCCGCGGCAAAGGCCTAATCGTTTACCCACTCGGATACCTCAGCGGCCCAACCCGAATCCATACAGCCCGGCCGGACGAGACCATCAAGCTTACCGTGGCGGACACCAAACACGGGACCCGCTGGATTGATTTCGCCTTGTTGGTCCCAACCGGCTTCAAGCCCGTGCTCGTCGAGTTCAAGGCAAATGCAATAGCCCGGCTGCCGTCGGCCGTCACCGCCGGGCAGGCACCCGCCCCCGAGCCGTTCATTTCTTTCTCAAACTGCACCGGCACCCTTGCCGAAATCAAGCCGGCAAAGTCGGCAAAGATTTACGGAACCGAGCTTGCCGCCGGTGAAAAGTTTCTCTCCGGCCTGAACCTGCCCATCGCCGATGAGAACGACTGGAAGAACGCCCAGAGTCCGCAAAGCGCTATGCCCGCTCAGTTCGATGAAAACGGAAACATTGTTTGTGTCAAAGCCAGCTTGAAAACCTCCATCGCCGCCGACAAAGCCGCCGACAAAACCACCAAAAAAGCCGACAGAGAAAGCGAAGACAAAGGAAATCTGCCTGCTATGCTCAAACCCGCCGACGGTTACAAGCTGCTCTCACTGAAGTGCAATAATCCCGATACCGGCTCGCCGGTCAGCGGCAGCCGGCTGCCCGCCCTCCAGGATATCGCCGATGGCCTGCACTCACCCGTCGGTATCGTCGCATCGGCCCCTTCCGACGACACAACCATACACCAAATCGAGTTCTGCTCACTGACCACCGGCGCCGGCCTGCGAACAGACGATACCGGTCGGGTCACCGCCTCCTTCGTTGAAACCGTCTGGCTCACCGGCCAGGCGCAAAAAATCTCCCAGTTTTACCTCATCTACATGGTAAAATCCGGCACAATCATCACCTCGGTCAATCCGTATAACATGCGCACCGGTGCCGGCTTTGTGAATGTCGCCGGCTTTGCTGTCAATTAGACCTGCCCCCGCAGCTCATCACCCGCATCCCGCCGCCGAAGGTCAAGGGTATTTAGCCGTCGGCCGCGATTTCAGGCACACAAAAGTATCTCTTCCAGGTCCAGTTCCATCAGATGCTCGAGATACTGCTTCAACTCTTCTTCGGAAAACTCCGCGAGAAATTCCGGCTTGGCTGTCTTGTTTATCTCGCAGATGCAGTCGATCAATTCACTTTTGCTCATACGTCCTGTTCCTTCAATATCAAAATAATCATCTGCAATCTAACCCAGTATCGGACTGGCCCGCCGTTTTTCTTTAACACCCGTTCTCTAACGCCCCATAACCTCATCCCCCATATAGCCGGACATTTGCAGCCCGGCTCACAACATATAGGGCTGCGCCTTACCCGCCCGCCCCCCACGTTTTTCAATGTCCAATAAAATCCCCACACCCGGCACCTGCCGACGCCCTAAAAAAAATTTGCATTTTTCGCCCGCCGTCTTTCTTTGCGGAACCTCATCTGCAAACTCCATATCGACGCCGATACGCGGAATTTTCAAAAATCCCTTGCTCGAAGGGCCACAATTGCTGTATCCTAATGGGTTCTCAGGTTCTAAAGCATAAAGTCAGGGCATCTTTAATTGGAGATTTCGAAGTGGCTGATACTTCCGATTTTCGCAACATCGTTCTTTTGGGGCATGGCGGCGCGGGTAAAACCTCTCTCGCCGAGGCAATACTGCACAAAACAGGCACAAGCAACCGGCTCGGCAGCGTTGACGACAAGACCAGCGTCTGCGACTATTACGACGAGGAGAAAGAGCACGGCCATTCCATCCAGGCCGCCCTCATCAATGTTCGCCACGCCGGAAAGACAATCAACATCATCGATACACCCGGATACCCGGACTTCGTCGGCCCTGCAATCGCTGCCATTCCCGCCGCCGACACAGCCGTTATCGTAATCAGCGCCTCGGCGGGAATCGAAACAAACACCAGAAAACTCTTCGAGGTCGCCGCTCAGGCCGCAAAACCAAAGCTGCTCGTCGTCAACAAAATCGATGCCGAGAACATCGACCTGCCCGGACTCGTAAAAAACATCCAGGAGTCTTTCGGCACCGCCTGCCGCTGTGCAAACCTGCCCGCCGCCGACAGGCGCTCCGTCATCGACTGCATCGAAAATGACGGCGGCGATTCGGCTGTAATGGACGTCGCCCAAGCGCATACCGAGCTTATCGAAAACGTCATCGAAGCCGACGACGCCCTTATGGAAAGCTACCTTGCAGGCGAGCAAATCCAACCCGACAAAATCGCCTCCGTCTTCGTCGAGGCAATGAAGGCCGGAACCGTCATACCCATAGTTTTCACAATCGCCCGCTCCGAAACCGGAATTGACGAACTGCTCGACATCATCGCTAAATACACCCCCTCACCCGCGCAGGCCGAGCCGGCGGCGCTCAAGGCCGGCGACAAGACTACTCGGCTCAAGGCGGAGCCGACCGGGCCGCTCGCTGGTCTGGTATTCCGCATCGCCTTCGATGCCAAATCAAATATGAAATACGCCGCCGTTCGGCTTTACAGCGGAAAACTTACATCCGAGACAAATCTGCTCCGCAACGATGAGAAAAAAACCATCCGGCCGGGCCACATCCTGAAGGCCCAGGGCGCCGAAATCACAGAAATTGACGCCGGCATCGCCGGCGATATCGTTACTCTCGCAAAGGTTGACGAGCTTAGAACCGGCGACCTTATTCACACCGGAAAAGTCGCCGGCAAATTTGAAATGCCTCACCTCCCTGAGCCGATGTTCTCGCTGGCGCTCGAACCGGCCGCAAGGGGCGACGAACAGAAAATAGGAGCCGCACTCGAACGGCTCTGCGAAGAAGACCCCTGCTTCAGGGTCAACAGGGATATGCAGACAAAAGAGCTCGTCATCAACGGCCTCGGCGACCTTCATCTTCGTGTCATGCTCGAAAAGATGGAAAACCGCTCCCGGCTCAAGGTCAACACCAAGGAGCCCAAAATACCCTATCGCGAGACCATCACGCTCAAGGCCGAAGGACACTACCGGCACAAAAAACAGACCGGCGGCGCGGGGCAGTTCGGAGAAGTATATCTGCGTATCGCCCCGGCCGAGCGAAACTCGGAGCCGTCACTGCAGTTTAGCTGGGACATCTTCGGCGCCTCAATACCGGGCCAGTACGAGCCCGCCGTCCACAAAGGAATCAACGAGGTAATGGAGTCCGGTTTCGTCGCAGGATTTCCTCTGCAGGACGTTAAGGTCTCCATCTATGACGGCAAGCACCACCCGGTTGACTCCAAGGAAGTCGCCTTCCGCGCCGCGGGAAAAGGCGCCTTTCTCGATGCACTTCCAAAGGCAAAGCCCGTCCTGCTCGAACCCATCGTTAATATGGAAGTTACAGTCCCTGCCGAAAATATGGGCGACATCACGGGCGACCTCGCCTCGAAAAGAGGCCGGGTCTCAGGTCAGGATATGCTGCCGGGAAATCAAATCTGCATCAAAGCCCAGGTGCCCCTCTCCGAGGTAACTCAGTACAACAGCCAGTTGAAATCCGTCACCGCAGGACGAGGAAGCTATTCTATGTCGCTCAGCCACTACGAAATCGTTCCGCCGAACGTCCAGCAGCACGTCGTCGCCCGGTACGCAAAGAAAAAACAAGCCGAATAGCAGCACATTTATCCGAAAACCGGATATATTATCGAACGACAAGTGACGTTAATTTTCGGTTTTACGACTTGATGGCCGTCGTTAGAAGTGTGCGGTTCTTGTCTATCCACTTAGCTTTGCGCAATATCATCTGCAGAAAGCTAAGCCCGGTGAGATTTCCGAAGAAGCCCGTCGCCGCTACGGGCAAAACCGCCTCGGCTATCATCGTCTCGACCATTAAATCCAGAAGCGCATCGACCTTGTCCCTCTCCAGGTCAATCTCCTCGATGTAGCCGTTAAAAACCTGCACAAGCTTCGCCTGGTCGAGGTAATCGGGCCAGTCCGCCGGGTTCGGATGATAACCGACAATCGAAAACTGCAGGCAGGCGTTCGCCAAATCCGTTATCGGCGGCGCAATCTTGACCGAATCAAAATCCAGCACCGCCACTAACTTATCCTTATCGAACAGCATATTCCCCGGATGCCAGTCCCCGTGCGCAACCTGCTCAGCCCACGAATCGAATCCCAGCTCGTTCACCCGCACGCTCGAGGCGTTATAAAGCGCCATCAGCTCCTCGCCGACCGCCTGCATCTTTCGGCCCGCACTCGATGAGCTCTCCGAAGCCACCGTCTTGAGATGTCCCCGCACCGTCGTCGAATCGTGAAAGCTCGCCTTCAGCGGCTCCCACTCGAACGCAAAATTCGTCAGATACTTATGAAACCTGCCCAACTGTCTGCCCGTATCAATCGTCGCCTCCGCAGAGCCGTCGTAGCGCGAGCCGCCGACATACTTGAAAAGCTCATAGATGTTGCCGCGAATCTGAAGAATCGTGCTGAGCTCATCGCGCGTCGCCACTAACGGCGCTACCGGGAAGTATCTCTTCGCCAAGTGCTCCTGTACCGCGTGTGCAAACGCCACGCGATACACGTCGTCCTTGCCCTGGGGCCGGCGCTTCAGCAGGAAACGGCCCCGGCTCGTCGTCACCGCTATCTTCGGCGCACGCTTGCTGCCGCCAATAAGACGCATCACCTTACTTATCTTGCCGATATCGTAGTGGCTCAGAACATCTGAAAGCTCGTCCGGCGTAAATGTCGCTCCGCGCGTTGCCATATATGCTGCTTACAACTGAGTTTTCCCTTAGTCCGAGGGTAACTAACTTTAGAATAAAAAATTATAACTTTACTCGCGGGAACTTACTACCCTGAAGGGTATATCATATTTCGTATTCCGAAGACCCCCCCCAAAAAAAACTCATCTACCTCTACCGGCGAAGAAGAAGAACAACGATTATCAGGGCGAGTATCGCCGAAACCGCACCAAACATAAGAAGATATGTCCTGTAGCGAGTCACCACGTCGGCTATGTCCACCGTCGCCTTCGCCTGTACCGCGTCACCATCTTCGAGCTGTTCGAGCACGGAAACATCGAATCGCCTGTGTGCCCGCAAAGGCGGCTGACCGTTACGAACCGCATCAAGGTCAACCAGCAGCTCTTCGGCGCTGCTGTACCTGTCTTGCTTGTTCTTCGCCATCATTACCTCTATCACCTCGGATACCCCGGCCGACAGCGAAGTGTTTATATGGTCGGGAGGAACCAGCTCCTCTCGAAGGTGCTTTTTCATTACCTCCACCGGGTCGTCCGCCATAAATGGAACGCGACCCGTCACTAAATGATAAAACGTCGCCCCCAGACCATATATGTCCGCCCTTTCGTCAATGTCGATTTCACCTCGAATCTGTTCCGGCGCTATATAATACGGCGTCCCGTACGCCTTGCCCTTCTCCGTCTTCGCCGCCTCTATGTCCGTCGTCTCGCGGGCAAGACCCATATCCGCCAGCTTCACCACTCCATCCTGGTTTATCATTATATTCTTCGGCTTGACGTCCCGGTGAATCAGGCCCACCGAATGAGCGTGTCGAAGCGCACGCGCAACCTGTATGATTATATCAATCGCCTCCTGCTCCGAAAAGACTTTTCCCTCGACAATATCGTCATAAAGAGTCTTGCCCTTTACGTATTCCATTACAAAATAGTGGTATCCCCCCGCCTCGCCTACGTCCACCGCCTGAACAATGTTGTTGTGATTAAGCTTGCCCGCCGCCTGACCCTCCTTGTAAAAGCGCTCGACGTATTCCGGGTTCTCGCTGAACCGCTTCGGAAGAACTTTTATTGCAACCACCCGGTTCAAACTCAACTGCTTGGCCTTATAGACAATCGCCATCGCACCGGCGCCGAGCTTGCCCAGTATCTGGTAACCCGGTATCTGGTGGGCCGCACTCTTGCTCTGGCTGATAGTCTCCTTCAGGCGAACCGCCTGAGTCGCCGTCACAAAGCCAAGGTCTATCATCAGCTCCCGAAGTGAAATAGGATTCTCCTGCCGGCGAGTCTCCAATTCCTTCAGCGACCGGCGAAGCTCTCCATTTGTGCAAAGCCCCTGCTCTACCGCCATCCTGCCGAACAGCGTGTCATAATTCGTTTCGTTAGACATCTATGTTCTCGACAAACCAGTCCTTTGAATTTTAACTTCCATACTTTTATTATACATTAAGCTCGCCGATTATGCTTTATATAGGACGTTTGTCAAAAAAAAATTCTCACCCGCCGAACAAATGCCAGCTTGCCCTTAGAATCGGCCATTCCTGCAATCCAATTTAGCCCTTTTATGCCCGCCGGCAAAAACCACGTCCCAAAATCACCCACTTTAACATTGACTTGCAGCCGGACCCTGATAAACTGACCTCCCTTGCACGCCGGGCATTGCCGTGTAAGAACCTAAGAAGGAGAACAATTGTGGCCTATAACTGTGTCGTACTCGTAAAACAAGTTCCCGATACCAAAAGGATTACGGCAAAGGCGATGAACGACGACGGCACCGTCAATCGCTCGGCCCTGCCTGCGATATTCAATCCCGAGGACCTTAACGCCCTCGAGCTTGCGCTCGACATAAAGGATAAATACGGCGGAAAAGTTATCGTTATCACAATGGGCCTGCCCGCCGCCGCCTCTGTTCTCAGGGATTGTCTCTACCGCGGCGCCGACGATGCCGTCCTTGTTACCGACATCCGATGCGCCGCCAGCGACACGCTCGCTACAAGCTACATCCTCGCCTGCGCCGTGCGAAAGGTCGATTATGATATCGTGATTTGCGGCAGACAGGCCATCGACGGCGATACCGCTCAGGTCGGGCCACAATTGGCTGAAAAACTTAAAATCCCGCAAATTACCTACGTCGAACAGCTCATAGACATCACCGGCAATACGATAACCGCAAAAAGGAATATCGGCAACGGCTGGCAAAAGGTGGCCGCAAAACTTCCCGTACTGCTGACCGTAACCGCCGACGCCAACGAACCCAGGGTCGCCGCCGCACGCAAAATAATGAAGTACAAAAAGGCCCTGGCCCCTGTCGAGGTCGCCCAGAACGTCAAGGCAGACAACCCACAGGCCGGCGAAAAGGAATTTGAGGAGCTCACCGACCATATTTGCGCCGGGCTTGAACAAAAAGGGCTGCTCATAAAGCAGTGGGACCTCGATTTTCTCGAAGCAGACCTCACCTGGTGCGGCCGGAACGGCTCACCCACAAAAGTCCACCGAATACAAAGCGTAGTGCTCGCCGCAAAACAAACCAGGGAAATTGAGCCCACCGACGACGGCATCGCC
>CAZPDW010000036.1:0-15835 GCA_964585535.1 uncultured Pirellulales bacterium | reverse complement strand
CATCCTCATACATGAATGTGTTCAAAAAACCGTAGTACTTTTTCGGAGACCAGAAACCATCGAGGAGGTTTATTTCATACTTTGCTGTCTCTTCTTGTTGCTCAAAGGCTGTCAGCGAATGTACATCAAGCAGAACCGAACCGCCAGATTTCAGAAGAGCGTGGAACTTGCTCAGCATATGACTTCTTTGTTTGGGACTCAGAGCACAAAAGTCACACATAATCATCGTGATCAGGTCAAACCTTTTTTCTGTATCAAATTCAAGATAGTTCTGGTATGCATAGCAAATATTCAATCCTTCAGGAACTGCCGATTCTTTTGCATACTGTATTGATCTTTCGGAAAAATCTATACCGGTAACATCTGCTTGCCTTCGGGCCAATCGCGTAGTATACAGTCCCGGGCCACAGCCAAAGTCGGCAATCTTCGTCCCTGCGCCGATGTTGAAATGGGATGCTATCCACTCGACAGATTGGTCAATAAATGTAGCATTACGGGACGAAAGATCGACTTCCTCATTCAGGTGGAAAGAAAGCATCTGCTTTGACGTATGCTCATCAGTCCACAGGTCGCTTGCCGTATAGAATTCAAACGGCTCAGGACGGGTGTTTATTTTTTCAAGTTCCTTAAACATTTCAATTATCGTTAATTCATTATCAGGGTAATTCGCATAATGATTATACAGTCTGCATAAGAAGTTGCCGCTCGTCAGGGCAGAGCCTGCCGTAGCACGGTTGCTTCTTCAATATTTATCCTGAGCCAGTCGAAGGACTCGTCCAATTTATCCGATGATCGACAAAGCCAGGTAGGGAATAAGATTGAACGTTATGACCAAAATCTTGTACAGTCCGATGAATGAGTATATCGCCACGTTGAAGGCCTCTTTGGAAATAGGGAACCATTTGCTGTGTGCTCGATAGACCCAGTCTCCGGCACAGGCACAGATCAGCGACGAGAGAACCAGCAATGCTGCGTTTAGAATCGTACACCACATAAAGAATGCTGTTAGTGTCTGAATATCCATAAAATTTCTCCTATATCTTTCTTCATCCAACAATGATTATACAGTCTGTTTGCTTCTTCAATACTTATCCTGAGCCAGTCGAAGGACTCGCCTGATCTCTTGTGTTGTGATTATATGAATTTGCGGGATCAATTCAAGGTATTTCCTTATGACGGCAAGTGCGGGAGTGGCTCGAAATATCCCAATGAGCTATATCCCAAATAGCTGCTTGATGCCGAAAACTATTGGTTTGAGTTCCTGTGCCTTTCTGCCTACTTTTCTTTGGTCTCCGCCGGGACCTCAATTGGAGCCATATCCCAGGCCCTGACCGATGTGAACTCGGCTTTGCCGTCGGCGCTGAACAGAGATACACCCATGCTGTCCGGGCGGGTGGGATAAATGCGTTGTGTCAGAGATTGACGACCATTGGCAAAGACCTCCAGGATTGTGCGATCGAGGAAAATCCGCAGGCGCAGCGGCTCTGCCTCCTTAAGCTCAAAAGGCGCCTCCTGGGCGGTCACCAAAAGGTTTTCGCTTGCTTTGGGTGTATTGTACTTGCCGCGATAATTCTGAACGTAGGTATGGTATACAATTTCCTTGTCGAGGGAACTCTTCTCAACCTCAATGCGAAGATGCTTCTTCCCGGGGTCGTAGGAAATGACGGTTTCCTCCTGTCCTTCGGGACTGCGCCGGACCTTCACGCCGCAGGGTGCGTTAACGCCGGACCGGATATCGACCATCAGTTCCAAACAATCGCCGCTGATATTTTCAAGCACCCTCTCAGTGCCGGGCGAAACAGTGATATTCTCATATTTCTGTGGCTTGCGCCGCAAGTTCTCATACTCTTTTACGGGCTCAATTGCCAGCGTGCCATCGGCGGGAAGTGAAAGCACGCGCGGCATCGTCATCGTCCCGGCCCAGCCGGTCGCTATTTGTCGTTTGGGGTATTTATGGTCGTCCGTTGCCCAGGCCCACATAATGCGTCGTCCCTTATCATCGACCAGCGTCTCGGGAGCAAAGCAGGCTCCGCCGGGCCAGTTCATGCGAGCATGCGATTCAGGATGAAACTGACCGTCCCTGAACTCACCGAGATAGTAACGGGCTCCCTTTATATGAGCTATGCACAGCAGCATGTGTTTATCGCCGAGCTTGAACATGTCGGGGCAGGAAATATCCTCGAAGGGCTCGACGTCCGGCATCTCGCGACTGAGCAATGGGCCGATGTATTCCCACTTCTTCAAATCCGACGACTTCCACACCGTCGCCGGAGTCGGACGCTTGAACGGATGACAGCCGAAGATCGCGAAATAGGTATCCCCCTCCAGCCAGCCGTGCGGATCCCAGAGGTTATATTTTGAGGGATGCGGATCGCCAAATTCATGGCCTCTCTTTATCGACACAAACTTCCACACATTCAGTTCGTCATCCTGGGCAACGGCCACCGAAACGCCCCCATGGCCGGAGATAATTGTGGGAGTCCCCTGCTTATTGATAAATGCGTTGCCGCTGAGGTCAAAGATGGTAGCGTTGGGATGCTTTTTCCAATGGATCAGATCCGCACTGGAAATATGCCCCCAACCCCCGGGGCTTTTCCTGATATACATCAGGTGATATCGGCCCTTCCAGTAGATAGCCGCGTTGGGATCAAAGGGCCAGGCCACCTCGCTGTCAGAGGTGATATGATAAGCCGGTCTCATATTAACCTTCTCATCAGCACCCCTGACATGGCCCGGAAGAATGGAATACACTGTACCGGCCCCAACCGCCTGCAAGAAACGCCGTCTTGAAAAAGAGTTACTCAAATTTCTCTCCAATCAAAAGAACGCATAAATAACTGACATTTCCCATTTACACGGTTAAAAAACGCACTTTTCTCCGTACGACACCAATAATCTTATCAAATTCACGTTGAACAAGCAAGAAATCCCGATGCATCGGGGTCACCTCGAGCGTAGCTCCACCCTGTGACCCTGAGCGAGGCGTAGCCGAGTCAAAGGGTCTATCAAACCTGTCCCTTCGGCAGACTCTGAATGTAAGAGTTTACACTGAGTGAAATCGAAGTGAAGGAATCAATTGAAAGGCCGGACACCTTTAATTTCCCCTTCTTTACAACAAGTTGTCGTTGGTTCTTCAATATTTATCCGCCTTTTACCCGCCGTTCGTTTGGCGGGATGGCGGACTCGTCCAATTTATCCGATGGCCGACAAAGCTAAGTAGGGGATAAGATTGAACGTTATGACCAATATCTTGTACAGTCCGAGGAATGAGTATATCGCCACGTTGAAGACCTCTCTTGGAATGGGGAGCCATTTGCTGTGTATTCGATAGGCGCAGTCTTCGGCACAGGCAAACATCAGCGATGAGAAAACCAGCACTGCTGCATTCAGAATCATACACCACATAAAAAATGCCCTGATATTGTCGATAACCCCTAAGTTTGAGGAAAATTTATATTGCCCTGCAAGCTACAAAACCGTATAAGTAGTAATTTTAGGGTGCGCACAGTATCCTGCGAAGACGTGTCTGCCGGCGGGATGTCTTCCCGGCGGCTGGGTGCACGGGTTCGATGAGCTCAAATAATTGTAAATCCTGGTTTTAAGAGAGGTTAAGGAATTATGACTCGCAAAATGGTTACGATAGACGGCAATACAGCGGCGGCACACGTCGCTCATGCCACAAATGAGGTAATTGCCATATACCCCATTACGCCAAGCTCGTCGATGGGTGAAATTGCAGATGCGAAATCGGCTAAGGGCGAAACGAATATCTGGGGAACGGTCCCTTCGGTTACCGAGATGCAGTCGGAAGGCGGCGCCAGCGGCGCAGTTCACGGCGCTCTTGCCACCGGCGCACTGACGACGACCTTCACCGCCTCGCAGGGGCTTTTGCTTATGATACCGAATATGTACAAGATAGCCGGCGAGCTGCTGCCCACCGTCTTTCACGTATCGGCCCGGTCACTGGCGTGTCAGGCGCTGTCGATATTCGGCGACCATTCGGATGTGATGGCGTGTCGGCAGACTGGTTTTGCAATGGTTTGCTCTTGCAGCATTCAGGAGGTAATGGATTTTGCGCTGATAGCCCAGCAGGCGACCTTGGCTTCGCGGGTTCCTTTCCTGCATTTCTTCGATGGGTTCAGAACGAGCCACGAGGTTCAGAAGGTCGCCGAGCTTACGAAAGATGATATGCGGGCGATGATAGACGATGATTTGGTGGCCCAGGCCAGGGCCAGGGCGCTGTGTCCGGACAGGCCGATGATTTGCGGCACGGCGCAGAACCCCGATGTGTTTTTCCAGGGCAGAGAGACGGTCAATAAGTTCTATCTTGCAACGCCCAAAATCGTGCAGGAGACGATGGACAAGTTCGCAAAAATCGTCGGGCGCAGCTATCATTTGTTCGACTACGTCGGCGCCGAAGATGCAGAGAAGATAATCGTGATGATGAGTTCCGGTGCCGAGACCGCTCATGAGACGGTTGAGTATCTGGCATCCAAAGGCGAAAAGGCGGGGCTGATAAAGGTCCGGCTGTACAGACCTTTCAGTATCGAGCACTTTATCAAAGCGTTGCCGAAGACCGTCAAAAGGATAGCGGTTCTTGACAGGACCAAGGAGCCGGGTTCTTTGGGCGAGCCGCTGTATCTGGATGTGCGGACGGCTATCGGCGAGGCGATGGCGGCGGGTCGGTCGCCGTTCGAGAAGTATCCTGTGATTGTCGGCGGCAGATACGGGCTTGGCTCGAAGGAGTTCACGCCGGCGATGGTCAAGGCGGTCTTCGACAACCTCGATGCCGCCGAGCCGAAGAATCATTTTACCGTGGGAATCATCGACGATGTTACGAACAGCAGTCTGGACGTTGACGAGTCATTTGATGTTTCCGACGAGGGGTTCTATTCGGCTATGTTCTACGGGCTGGGCTCGGACGGGACGGTGGGCGCAAACAAAAACTCAATCAAAATCATCGGAGAGCTTACAGACAACTACGCCCAGGGCTACTTTGTGTATGATTCAAGGAAGGCAGGCGCCATTACCATATCGCATCTGAGGTCCGGCGAGAAGCTAATCAGGCGGCCTTACTTAGTGAACAGGGCCGATTTTGTCGCCTGTCACAACCCGAGTTTCTTAGAGAGGTACGATATGCTCTCGGCGGCAAAGGACGGCGCAACGTTTCTTCTGACCAGTATGCACGGCGCCGATGAGGTGTGGGATACGCTGCCGCAGGAGGTTCAGAAACAAATCATCGATAAGAAGCTGAAGTTTTATGTGATTGATGCGATTTCGCTTGCCCAGGAGCTTGGTTTGGGGGCGAGAATCAACGTGATTATGCAGACGGCGTTTTTCAAAATCAGCAAAATCATTCCGCTCGATACGGTCGTCAAGGCGATAAAGGATGCGATTGCGAAGACCTACGGCAAGAAGGGCGAGAAGGTCGTTCAGATGAACTATGCGGCTGTTGACGGTGCGCTTGACAAGGTCTTCGAGGTCAAGGTCCCCGGCAAGGTTTCGAGCAAGCTCAGGATGCGTGCGGCGGTGCCGACCGATGCACCCGATTTTGTCAAAGAGGTAACCGCCGAGCTGATGGCGCTTCGCGGAGATAAGGTGCCAGTCAGCAAGATGCCGGCGGACGGCAAGTGGCCTCTGGGGACAACCGCATTCGAGAAACGAAATATCGCCGTCAACATTCCGGTCTGGCAGCCGGATATTTGCATACAGTGCGGCACGTGCTCGCTGGTTTGCCCGCACGCGACTATCAGGATAAAGGCATACGACGGCAAATATCTTGAAAAAGCACCGGAGCATTTCAAGAGCGCCGATGCAAAGGGCAGGGATTTTGCAGGTATGAAGTTCACGGTTCAGGTCGCACCCGAGGACTGTACCGGCTGCGGGGCGTGTGTGCAGGTCTGCCCGGCTCAGGAAAAGGACGAGAACAAACAGCCCACGGGCCGGAAGGCAATCAATATGGCCCCGCAGGAGCCGCTGCGCGGGCAGGAGCGAGAGAATTATGCCTACTTTTTGTCCGTTCCGAATACCGACCCGAAGCTGTTCAAACGCAACAGCGTAAAGGGCAGTCAATTGGTTATGCCGTTGTTTCAGTATTCGGGCGCCTGTGCCGGCTGCGGCGAGACGCCTTACGTCAAGCTGCTGACGCAGTTGTTCGGCGACAGGGCGATGATAGGCAATGCGACCGGATGTTCGTCGATTTACGGCGGGAACCTGCCTACAACACCCTACGCCGCCAGAGAAGACGGCAGAGGGCCCGTCTGGAGCAACAGCTTGTTCGAGGACAACGCCGAGTTTGCAATGGGGATGCGTCTTACCGTTGACAGATTCAAACAGATGGCGCTTGAGCTGCTGGATAAAGCGGCGGCAAAGGGCTGTGTTGACGGTTCTCTTGCAGAACAGCTCAAGGCCGCTACGTTAGCCAACGACCCGGCACAGCAGGCAATCGAGGAGCAAAGGGTGAGGGTGGCCGAGCTGAAGCGGCAGTGCGAGAAGAGCGGCTGCGCCGAATGCAGGCAGCTTTTGAGCATTGCAGATTATTTAGTACGCAAGAGCGTCTGGGCCCTTGGCGGTGACGGCTGGGCCTACGATATCGGCTACGGCGGGCTTGACCACGTGCTGGCAAGCGGCGCCGATGTCAACGTGCTTGTATTGGATACCGAGGTCTATTCCAATACCGGCGGTCAGATGTCGAAATCGACACCGAGGGCGGCTGTGGCCAAGTTCGCCGCCAGCGGCAAGCCCGCTGAGAAAAAAAATCTCGGACTGCTCGCTATGACCTACGGGAGCATCTACGTTGCCAAGGTTGCATTGGGCGCCAATACGAATCAGACGGTGAAGGCGTTTGCAGAGGCCGAGAGCTATCCGGGACCTTCGCTGATAATTGCATACTCACACTGTATAGCACACGGCATCAATATGACCGCGGGCTGCGAGGAGCAGAAGAAGGCGGTGGCGTGCGGGCACTGGCCTTTGTACAGGTTCGACCCGAGATTGAAAGAGCAGGGTAAAAATCCGCTTCAGCTCGACTCGAAGGCGCCGACAATCGGATTTGACGAGTATGCGTACGGAGAGAACAGGTTTCGGACGCTTCGCCAATCGCAGCCGGAGCAGGCCGAGCGGCTTATGAAGCTGGCAAAGGCCGATGCGGTGCGCCGGTATGCCCTGATGGAGCAGCTCTCGAAGCTCAAGTGCGAGGACGACGGTTGACACGCGGCCGTTTCGTCGAATGATTGAGCGTGGTTTCGAGAGCCGCCGGCCTATATGGGTTTGAACCGGCTTTTTCCGATTGTGCAGGCCGGCACACAAAAAAAACAGAAAATGGAAAAAATGGTTTGACAAGGCACAGGATGCCTTTATAAGTGACATCAGTTTAGAAGAGGAGTCGCACTCGGTTTTCTTACCCGGTGGACCTCAGACGAACGCTCGCAGCGTGCAAATGAAAGCTGTTGGGCGGGGTATCTGTGAATTCCTCACGGATGTGGAATATGAGCCATGAAGGAAAGGGTAGATGGCGAAGCCGGTTGGGTGGTATGCCTGCACTATCGCCGCCTGGCGAGGCAGCCGGGGCGGGCATTTCTCGATTTTCAGCGCTTCAATCGCCGCCGTTGACAACCACACACTCAGTGCGTGATAAACATAAATCGATGGAACCAATGGGCTCTGTAAAAATTTGGCACAACGGTGCAAAGGAGGTGAGAAAAACAGGAGTGGGAAAAAAGAAGTATTTGTGAGTAGTATCGACATCGTATTTTGCAGAAGTTTTAACAACGATTTTGTGGGAGAAAAAACATGTGTAAAAAATTGATTTGTTTGGGGATGCTCGTTTTCTTGAGTGCTTCGGCCGGTGCAGCTACAGGTCTGACAGAAGATTTTAACGACAATACTCTCACCGGCTGGGGAGGAGAGGTCTATTATGTGCTCACGGAAGAAAACCAGGAGTTAAGAATAGATGCCGATAAGGTAAACAACCCGTGGGCATCGTTCACTTATAGCTTTGCAACTCTCGATTTGTCGAGTAATTCCCATTTCACCGTCAAGGTCAAGGCCGACACGGACCTGAATATCGGCGTATCCGTATGGGATACGGGCGACAATTATTCCTATCCTGTCGCCAGCAGCTACCTCGAAATAGTCGCTTCGGATGACTATGAAGTCTATTCGTTCAACTATTCCGGTATCAGCGGGGTTGACCTGAGCCAAATAAAGAGGCTCAATTTTGTCTTCAACCCTGTGGCGCCCGGAGCCAAGGCCACGGTCTATTTTGACGACCTGAAGATAGGCAGCGATTCCTTGTTGACACCGAGCATTACCGAGATTCCAACGCAGAACCATATAATCAATGCTCCTGAGCAAGAGGTCTTTTTCCGGGGAGTATCCGATGGTGCAGACGGAACCAGCGGCATCGCAATAACGGCGACCAGCTCGAATACAGGGCTGATTCCCAATCCAACCGTTGATTACACCGCAGGCTCAACCACCGGATACCTGATATACACGCCGGTGGCGGACCAGACAGGAACGGCCAATATTGCCGTTACTGTTTCGGCGCCTGCCGCCCAGACCGATAAGGTTCTGCACTTCGACGTCGAGGTCGAAAAGAACATAGCGCCGCGCATTTACCAGGCGGATGACCATGACGCCAAGGCGGGAGACGAGTACGTGCTGGATCTCGCCGGAATCGATGACGGAAACCCCAATGGCAGACAGGCGATTGCCGTAACGGCAGGCAGCTCGAATACGGGGTTGATTCCCGTCCCTGCCGTCGGCTACACGTCCGACGATTGGTATGGGACGTTGACGTACACGCCCACATTAGGGCAGACGGGCACCGCCACCATCACCGTTTATCTGCAGGATGACGGAGGAACAATTGCCGGTGGAGTCGATGTGAACCAGATGAGCTTCAACGTTTCCGTCTATGAAGAGATAAACGGTGAGCCGACGATCGATTCCATTGACAATGTCTCAGTCCTTCGGGATGTTCCTGAACAGACCGTTGCACTAACCGGAATCAGTGATGGAGACGGAGGTGTGCAGACAATCACGATTACGGCATCAAGCTCAGATGCTAATGTCATTCCAACACCCACCATAGTCTATACCTCACCCAACCCCACCGGCGAGCTGAGATTCACGCCGGCTGCCGGGCAGACCGGAACGGCCACCGTCACGGTGACGGTAAGCGACGACGGCGGGGCGGCGAACAACAACGGCGACCAAAGCGCCGAGGTAACGTTTGACATACAGGTTCGCGTGCCGCCTATCACCGGTTTCGAAGATGATTTCGAGGACGGGATTATTGACCCTGCCTGGTTAGAGACCGGCGAAGGCGCCCATACGTGTACCGAAGAAGATGGGATGCTGAAAATCGTGGTCGATAAAGTAGCCACAGGCAACAAATGGGCAGGTCTTTGGTATGCAATTCCGGATGAGCTCGACATCTCTGAGAATCCATACATTAGCATAACGATGCGGACCGACAACCCGGCTGATATGCTTATATTCCTCTGGGATTATAAGGATGCCTACAACACCGGAGGGACCGTCACCTATAGTGTTGGCACTACATTTGTTGAGTATTTCTTCGACTTCACCGGCAAGAACCTGCAGGGCGACGGCGAAATCGTGGACTTTTCGAGGATCAAGGCGCTGCTGTTCAACTTTGACCCCGGCGGGCTGCCGTTGTACCAGGGTACATTCTACTTCGATGATTTGCGAGTCGGCGACAAGGCCCACGTCCCGTTTGTTATGCCTACCGCAACCATCGACCCTGCACCTGATGCTGCTATCGCGAAGAGCTCACCTGAGCAGACCGTCAATTTGACCGGCATAACCGATGGTAATGATGGAACCAACCCGGTTACACTCAGTGCTCAGAGCAGCAACACCTCGCTTATTCCAACTCCTGCTGTGAGCAGCGTTGTTGACGGAAATGCAACACTGACCTACACACCTAATGCCGGTGCAACGGGGCAATCGACTATCACCGTCACGGCCTCGGCGGCCGGCTCCGATGACGGCTCAATCACATTTGATGTTGACGTAGTAACCGTCGATGCCGGCTCTGCCGTAACGGTCGATATTGATCTTTCGGTGACACACCAGGAGATTGACGGCTTTGGCGCGTACTTTCACAGCGGGTCGGATCTTCTTCTCGACCTGGCAAAAGACATCGGAATGTCCATGCCTCGCTTCGGAGTAATCGGTACCGAGTTCGAACCTTACAACGACAACAGCGATGCGAGCATCATCAACCTCGACGCCCTTGATAACTCCGCACTGCCTATGAACTTCATGAAAAGATTAAAGGAAGAAACAGACATCGAGAAATACATCGTGACAATGTGGAGTCCGCCGGCGTGGATGAAGAAAAACAAGTGCCTCTCCGCGGTAGATTACGCTACGGACAATATACTGCAGCCGTATTTCTATGCCGAATATGCCGAATCCATGGTCGCACTGATTAAGGCGGTCAAGAACCAGACGGGCATCGACCTGTACGCGGTGAGTCTGCAGAATGAGCCGCAGTTCAACGAGCCCTATTCCTCCTGCGTGATACTGTGGGAAGAGTATGCGGACTTGGTCGCAGTAGTCGGCCCCATATTCGAGGCGGAAGGCATTACCACCAAGCTGTTCTTCCCGGAGGCCCTGCAGGCTCAGGGTAGAATCGACGATTACATCCATACATTGAATGCCGACCCAATCGCAAGCCAGTATATGGACATTGTCGCAGTCCATAATTACGATGAGGATGGTATTAACGTAGGTGGACCTGGTGCTCAGGGCTGGATGGATATCTGGAGCTGGGCACAGGAGACGCCTGCTAAGCCGACCTGGATGACCGAGACATCAGGCCATGCCAATAACTGGGACGGGGCGCTGACCCTTGCAGGTAATCTCTACAACGCCCTGCACTACGGCAACGCCAGCGCCTGGGTCTTCTGGTCGTTTGCAGTGGATAAGCAAAGCGAGGTGTTCGGTCTGGTCGTTGCCAATGAACCTTCGTCTCGCTACTACGTCTCGAAGCAGATTTACAAATTCGTCAGGCCCGGAGCGATGAGAGTCGATGTAACTTCTTCGGACCCCAACATCCTCGCCCTGGCATTCTCTCATGCAGTGGACCAGACCGTCGCGTTAGTTCTTACGAACCGGGGCACTACTCCCTGCGTGGTCAACGTGACCGGCAGCGGTCTTCCGTCAACATTTGCATCCTATACGACAGCCGAGTACAAAGGCTGCGAACAGGGTCTGGATGTCACGGACGGTTTGATACTTCTGCCGACAAGCAGCGTGACAACGCTTTACGGACAGATGGGCCAGCCCGGACCGCCCGCTCAGGCGAGCAATCCGAGCCCGGCCGACGCTGCAACAGGTGTTAGCACCTATGCGGATTTAAGCTGGACAGCGGCCTTTGCTGCCACGTCACACGATGTCTATTTCGGGACGACCAGCCCGGGTGACTTCCAGGGCAACCAGCCGGCTGCGACGTTTGATCCCGGCACACTGGCCGATGAAACCACCTACTACTGGCGCATCGATGAGAAGAATGACTATGGCACCACAACCGGTATCGTATGGAGCTTCACAACGGGCATCGGAGGTGCCACAGGTACGATTCTGCGCCAGTGGTGGACAGACATAAGTGGTACGCTTGTCTCAGATTTGACGTCAAGTCCCGATTATCCGGACAACCCGTCCGGCAGCAATGAGCCGACATCATTCGAGGCGCCAACCGACTGGGCAGACAACTATGGGACACGTATGCGGGGCTACGTTTATCCGCCGACGACCGGCGATTATACATTCTGGATTGCAAGTGACGACTACAGCGAACTCTGGCTAAGCACCGACGACAACCCTGCCAATGCGGTACTGATTGCCAATGTCCCTGGCTGGACAAATTCAAGAATCTGGGACAGCTACCCTGAGCAGCAGTCCAGCGTTATCTCACTGAATGGCGGCCAAGGGTACTACATAGAAGCGCTGCACAAGGAAGGCGGCGGCGGCGACAACCTGGCAGTCGCATGGCAGGGTCCGGGCATTTCGCAGGCGGTTATCGATGGTGCGTATCTCTCACCGTGGACAGGAGGCGCACCTCAGCCGCCGGGACAGGCGAGCAATCCCAATCCTGCCGACGCGGCGACAGATGTAGGGATAGACACAGACCTGAGCTGGACGGCGGGAGCCGGTGCCGATTCACACGATGTCTATTTCGGCACGACCAGCCCGGGCGAGTTCCAGGGCAATCAGCCGGCTGCGACATTTGACCCAGGCACCCTTGCCAACGATACCATCTACTACTGGCGAATTGATGAAGTGAACGCGAATGGGACAACAACGGGTGTTGTATGGAGCTTTACGACCGAATCAGCTCCTCAGCCGCCACAGCAGGCGACGAATCCCAGCCCCGCCGACGGAGCAACAAGCGTGGATATCAATGCCGACCTTGGCTGGACGGCAGGGGCCGGTGCCGATTCGCACGATGTCTATTTCGGTACGACCAGTCCGGGCACGTTCCAGGGTAACCAGCCGGGTACGACATTTGATCCCGGGACACTGGCAAATGATGTCACTTACTACTGGCGAATCGACGAGAAGAACGCCATCGGTACAACCACCGGTGTCGTCTGGAGCTTTACAACCGAAGCTGTGGCTCCACCCGGCCAAGCAACCAATCCGAGTCCTGCCGATGCGGCGACAGATGTTAGTATAAATGCCGACTTGAGCTGGACCGCTGGTTCTGGTGCCGATTCACACGATGTCTATTTCGGCACGACCAGCCCGGGTGACTTCCAGGGCAACCAGCCGGCTACGACATTTGACCCAGGCACTTTGGCCAATGATACGACCTACTACTGGCGTATCGACGAGGTCAATGCCGGCGACACCACAACGGGCGTTGTATGGAGCTTCACCACCGAATCAGCGCCGCAGCCGCCCGAACAGGCGACGAATCCGAATCCCGGCGATGGTGCAACAGGTGTGAGCGTCGATGCCGACCTGAGCTGGACTGCTGGTTCCGGTGCAACTTCACACGATGTCTATTTCGGCACGACCAGTCCGGGCGCTTTCCAGGGCAACCAGCCGGCTGCGACATTTGACCCCGGCACGTTAGCCAATGATACGACCTACTACTGGCGCATCGATGAAGTGAACGCGAATGGGACAACGACTGGAGTAGTGTGGAGCTTCACGACCGAATCGGCTCCGCAGCCGCCCGGACAGGCGACGAATCCGAGTCCTGCCGATGGTGCAACGGGCGTCAACAGGAACACCGTAAGTCTGAGCTGGACAGCGGGGACAGGTGCAACGAGCCACGATGTCTATTTTGGCACGACCAGTCCTGGTACGTTCCAGGGCAACCAGACCGGTACGACGTTCGATCCCGGCCGGCTGGCAAAGGCTACGTGGTACTACTGGCGGATTGACGAGGTCAATGCGAGCGGCACGACGACCGGTGTAGTCTGGAGCTTCAAGACGAAGTGAGCATGATAAAAAGGGTCAATCAGATTAGGGTTTTGACTAATGTGACTTTGAAGGATGTTGTCACGCATGCCATCTTGACCTGCAACGCTGCCGACAACGTCGAGACCCGCGACAGCTACTGAGAGCCATTAAGGAGGGGCGGCCGGCCTGTGCAATGGGCACGGCCGCCCTGCCTGCTTGAACACGAGAAAGGAGGTGTAAAAAGCAGTGGAGAAGTGAAGAGGATTTTTTTGAAGTAGTCTTGATGTTATTTGTTTTGTAGAAATTTCAATTAGGACGGATTTTTCAGGAGAAGTGTTATGTTTAAAAGTAGATTTTTTTTCTTTATGCTCGCTGCGATGGTCGTTTGCTGCGTTCTGCCGGCCCAGTTCGTATCGGCACAGGCGCCGTTAGGCACAAACCTGGCCGGCCCGGTGTATTACAGCACCGAGCTGTCGTTCAAGAACGTCGGCAAGGTGATGGACATCAGGGACGAAGGCGGCAGGGACCGCATATATGTGATGTGGGACATCGAAGGGCACTTTCCGCTGGGCGATTATGTCATCCTCTACGACGGCAGCGGCAATATCGATTCGTTCAGCGGCGGCACGGTAGTAGAGCAGTCGGCGGGAAGGATAGTCATCTCCAAGAGCGCCGGCCAGGGCCTTAGCTTCCTGCGCGACACATCCATCAGCAATATGCGGATAATCTTCCCCGGATACGAGGGCTCATACGAGTCCGACCGCTGGTACCCGTCTTTTCTAAGCAAGTGGGATGATTTCACTGTCATCAGGTTTATGGATTGGACGAGTACAAACGGCAATCCGCAGGAAAACTGGGCCGACAGGCCCCTGGTATCGAATGAGACCTGGGGCGAAACCGGCATTCCGTGGGAGGTATGTATCGAGCTTGCGAATCGTCTCGATGCCGACCCCTGGATATGTCTGCCGCATTTGGCCACGGACGACTATGTAACACAGTTGGCCAATTTAGTGGACCAGCAAATGGACGCCGGGCTAAAGGTTCATGTCGAGTACTCCAATGAGTGCTGGAACAGCATGTTCCCCCAGGAGGCGTACTGTCGCAACCAGGGCGTTGCCGAGGGTCTCAGTGAAAACGAATGGCAGGCGGGGGATTATTGGTACTCCAAGCGGGCGGTGCAGATTCACGACATCTTCGAGGGCATTGTGGGCGCCAGCCGGCTTGTCCGGGTTCTCAGCGCCCAGGCCGGCAATACCTGGCGTGGTGAAAATATCCTTGGCTACAACAATGCCTACCAGGTAACCGACGTATATGCCATCGCCCCGTATTTCGGCGGTGAGTACGGCAACGATCCTCTCGCCTCTTCTGTCCAGAGCTGGACGCTTACCCAGTTGTTCGACGATATACAGAACAACTCAAGCCGCGGACTGGCAGGGGCCAGACAGACGATAATTGATAACCAGGTCCTTGCAGATTCTTACAGCGTCGCAATGGCATGCTACGAGGCCGGCCAGCACCTTGTCGGCGTCGGCGCGTGGGTGGATAACCAGAATCTGACCGACCTGCTCACGAGCGCCAACAGGGATAGTCGTATGAACGACTGCTACGACACCTACATCAGTGACTGGGATACCGAGGCGGGAGGCCTGATGGCTCTGTTTTCGTCCTGCAGTAAGTACATTAAATGGGGAAGCTGGGGTCTGACCGAGTGGTATGAGCAGACCGATACCCCCAAGTACACCGCTGCGATGGACTGGCTCGGCGCCGCCCCTCAGCCGCCCGGACAAGCTTCTAATCCGAGTCCGAGCAATGGCGCGACCAATATCAGTGTCGAAGCCGATATAAGCTGGTCGGCAGGCAGTGGTGCAACCAGCCACGATGTCTATTTCGGCCAGGATTCGACTCCCGACTCCGGTGAGTTCCAGGGCAATCAGACCGGAACAACATTCGACCCGGGAACACTGGCTGCCAGCACTACTTACTACTGGCGCATCGATTCGGTCAATACCGCCGGCACTACCACTGGTAACGTCTGGAGCTTCACAACCGAAGCTGCACCTCAGCCGCCAGGCCAGGCTTCCAACCCGAATCCTGCCGACGCAGCCACCGGCGTACCTGTCAACGCCGACATTAGTTGGTCAGCCGGCGCCGATGCAACAAGCCACGATGTCTATTTCGGCACGCCAAGCTCACCGCCGTTTATCCAGAACCAGGCGGGCACCACTTACAACCCCGGCACCTTGAGCAACGATACCACCTACTACTGGCGGATTGACGAGAAGAACGCCGTCGGCACGACCACTGGTGTCGTCTGGAGCTTCACGACGATGCCCGGAGGCGGTGGCACAGGCACCATTCTGCGCGAGTGGTGGACAGGCATAGATGG
>CAZPDW010000035.1:0-15918 GCA_964585535.1 uncultured Pirellulales bacterium | reverse complement strand
ATCGGCACTATATAGAGTGCATTGACGACCGGTTGCTTTTACTGCTGACTTTGCTCTGTTGACCGCGGGAGAAAAGGCAGATATAATCGTACGCGGCGGCAAAAATATCGTATTTGTGAGCACGACTAATGACCAGAGAAGACTTACTGCGGCAAATCAGGTCCCGTTTGATAGCTGCATATCACGACCGTCTTCGCGCTGTAGTTCTGTACGGTTCTGAGGCCCGCGGCGAAACCGGAGAAGACAGTGACGTGGATATCCTCGTTTTGCTTGATGGACCATTAGATTATGGTCGTGATTTGCAGACTAACCTTGACGCTCTTTATCCTGTGTCCTTGCAGCTTGGTCGTCGCATTAGCGCCAAGCCGATTCTCGCGTCCGATTATGAACGGCTTGATTGTCCCCTCTTTCGAGCCGCTCGGCGCGAAGGGATAGTGCTATGAATGAATTTGCTAAGATGCAATGGCAACGTGCTCTGCGCACAATGTCTTCGGCAAGGCAGCTTATTGAGACCGACCCTGACTCGGCTGCTTCCCGTGCTTACTATGCGGCCTTTCATGCACTTACTACACTGTTTGCGTTTCGAGGCCAAAGCTTCTCAAAGCATTCTGCACTGCGGGCAGCGTTGCACCGTGACCTTATTAAAACGAGCCAATGGCCTGTTGAACTGGGCAAGGCGTTCGATTTTTTGACGGACATCCGAGAAACCGGCGACTACGGGGGACTGATACAGGTTTCAAGGAGTGATGCAGAACTTGCTATAGAGAAGGCACAGACAATTATCGACCAGGTGCGCTACACGCTTCCCGAATTGGGTCAGTGAAAGCTGCGGCAGACTGGAAATGAACAATTTGGGGCTGGTGAGACAAGCCCACAATGCCTTTTCAAACTACGAAAACAATGATGATGAGCAGCTTGATTGAAAAATTTTTATGGTTGGCCGATAAGAACGGCCTTGGCGGGCCGGGCCGGGGAGCGTTGAAAATTTATTTAAAATTTGGTGTCAGGGGTATTGACAGACTCTCAGAATTGTGATATAATATAGTATTATGAGTCAGATAGTTCGCATAACACTTTGGGCGTGGTGGTGGCCTGTTGGATAGAATCCTGCAGGCAAGCGGACAACTGCTATAAAAAATAAAAATCCGTTAAGCGTATAAAACGCGGCCTGTTGGGTGACGACAGGCCGTTTTTTTTATCAGCCGCTGAGAACACAGAGATTTACAATAAGGGCACGAAAAAAAATGGAAGATTACAGGCAAATCATATTGAACGCCGAGCCGGGCCGGATAGTACCGATTGTCAAACAGATTTCGATGGACGACCCGATGGACTTTTTTGCCAAAATCACCGATTACGGCCGGGCGAAGAACTGCTGTCTGTTCGAGTCGCGTGAGTATATGAAAGGGGCCGGTGCGCTTAGCTTCGGTACGGCCAGGCCGGCGCTGTACCTGACGGGCACCGGCAGGGAATTTAACATAAAGGCCCTTAGCAAGACGGGCAGGCGAATGATAGCTTACCTGACCTCGAAGGCGGAGCGATTCGACTTCTGCGAAAAGGTGAATTTCGACTCGGCTGAGGTCAGGGGCAGTATAAAAAAAACCGAAGGGCTTCTCGATGAGCAGACCCGGCTCAAATGCACAAACCAGATGGACGTGCTTCGGGCGGTGGCGTTCGCATTCCGGTTGGCAAGCAAGCCGTTCAGAGTAACGTGCGGACTCTTGGGCGCCTTGAGCTACGACTTCATAGACCAGTTCGAGAAACTTCCCAAAAACACGGATGACCTTTTGGACAATCCCGATTACGAGCTTTACTTTGCGGACAATATTTTCCTGATAGACCATGAGCACAACCAGGGCTACGTGGTCGTGAACGTGATGATTACAAACGGCGACCGTGAAGCAGCCATAACCGAGGCACAGGACAGCTTTGATTATTACGCAAATATCTCGCGATTCGACACGCCAAAGCCCACGAGCCATACAGGCCCCCTGCCGCAAAGTTCCACCGATACCGACCAGCCGGAATACGAACAGATGGTGAAAAAGGCCAAGAAGCACATCCTCGACGGCGACATCTTCCAGGTGGTCCTGAGCAGGACAAAGATTGAGCCGTGTGCGGACGAACCGTTGGATGTTTATAAACGGCTGCGGGAGCTGAACCCCTCGCCGTATATGTTCTATTTGAAAACGCCGAGGACTATCCTGTTGGGCTCAAGCCCGGAGCTTAACCTGCGGGTGAGCGGGACGGGCCGGCGCAACGTGGAGATTCGGCCTATCGCCGGCACAAAACCGAGGGGCAGAATAGACGGGAAAATCGACGCAGATACGGATTTCAGATACGAGGCCGAGCTTAAAATCGACCGTAAAGAATTGGCCGAGCACATGATGCTGGTTGACCTTGCTCGAAACGACATTGCAAGGGTGGCCGAGCCGGGCAGCAGGGTGGTTACCGAGCTTTTGACGGCCGAAAAGTACGAATCGGTGCAGCACCTTGTGAGCAACGTCAAAGGGATATTAGCGGAAAATCTCGATGCGCTCAGCGCGTACCTTGCGACGATGAATATGGGGACACTGACCGGGGCGCCGAAGATAGAGGCGATGAAGATAATCCGGCGGTTGGAGAAAACCAAGCGCGGCTACTACGGCGGAGCGGTGATGTACCTGACGGTTGACGGGCAGTTCGACAGTTGTATCACGATACGCAGTTTGCAGATTAAGGACCATAAGACGTATATTCGGGTCGGCGCGGGGATAGTCCACGACAGCGTCCCGAAGACGGAATTCGAGGAGACCGAGCACAAGGCCGGCTCGTGTATGCGGGCGATACAGGGAAAACTCTAAAGCGGGAGCGGTACCAATGGAAGACAAACAGAGCAGGGTTTTGTTCATCGACAATTTTGATTCGTTCACGTATAATTTGGTGGACGATTTTTGCAAACGCAGCTGTGATGCGAAGGTCTATCGGGCCGACACGCCGCTTGAGAATTTGAAGCGGGTCGCTGACAACTGGCAGCCGGATTTGCTTGTAATCAGCCCCGGGCCCGGCACTCCCGCCGGTGCAGGTGTGTCACTGTCGGCGGTGGATTATTTCAAGGATAAGTTAACAATATTCGGCGTTTGCCTCGGCCATCAGGTGATAGTGGAGTATTTCGGCGGCAGGATAGGCCATGCACCCCAGCCGGTGCACGGCAAGCCCTCGCGAGTGCTGCATAACGGAAAGGATGTATTTGCCGGCATAGAGAACCCGCTCCAAGCGGGTCGATACCACAGCTTGTGCAGCGTGGAGCTGCCGGCGTGCTTAGAGCAGACGGCCCAATACGAGGGGATAAATATGGGCGTGCGGCACAGGGAGCTGGCGATATTCGGTGTGCAGTTTCACCCGGAGAGTATCCTGACGCCGGCGGGCGGAAAAATTATCGAGAACGTGCTCGGAATTGCGCTTTCGAAAAAAGATAACAGGAGCAGTCAATAATGGCGACGATAACAGAGTTTCTCGATATAATTCTTGAGGGCAGGGATTTGACCTTCGAGCAGGCAAAATCTCTGCAGGACAGGATATTCGCCGGCGAGGTAAGCGAGGTCCAGATAGCGGCATTTCTGGCGATGATGCGGATGAAGCGGGCGACCAGCGGTGAGATAGCCGGCCTGGCGCAGTCGCTTCGCGACCACGCCGTCGCGGTAAAAGTGGATGTCCAGCCGTTGATTGATACCTGCGGCACGGGCGGGGCAACGGTGAAGACGTTTAATATCTCGACGGCGGCGGCGCTCGTTGCCGCCGGTGCGGGGGTCTATGTGGCAAAACACGGCAATCGCGGCATAACAAGCAGGTGCGGCTCGGCGGACGTCCTGGCTGAGCTTGGCGTGAATATCGAGGCGGGACCCGATATAGTGGCGGATTGTATTCGCCTTGCCCATATCGGTTTTATGTTTGCGCCGAGGTACCATCCGGCGATGCGATTTGTCCAGCCGATACGAAAAAATTTAGATTTTCGGACGGCATTTAACATATTAGGACCGTTGGCGAACCCGGCGGCGGTCAAGCGCCAGGTAATGGGCGTTGCGGATGCGACGCTTTTGGACAGAATAGCGGAGTGCCTGAAGATTTTAGGCGCCAAACGGGCGATGGTCGTGCACGGCGAGGGAATGGACGAGATAAGTATCCTCGGCACGACAGAAATTCGCGAGCTGCGCGACGGGCGGATTGTCTCCTCGCAGCTCGACCCGGCCCAATTCGGGATATCGAGTAAGTCAATCGACGAGCTTCGAACAGGCGATGCACAGACAAATGCGGGCATTATCAGGGACATACTTGACGGCAAAGAACGCGGAGCCAAAAAGGATATCGTGATATTGAACGCGGCTGCGGGAATAATCGTGGGCGGCCTGGCGGATAATTTTGAGCCGGCGATAAAACTGGCGGAAGATTCGGTCACAAAAGGCGGGGCGGCGGCGTGCCTTGAGAAGCTGATTGAGGTCTCGAACGGTTAAAAAAAGTACACAGGCGAAGGAAAAGGATGCTCATTGTAAAGGTCAAGATTTGCGGTCTTACCAATTACGAAGACGCGGCTGCGGCGGTCGATATGGGAGCGGACCTGTTGGGCTTTAATTTCTATCCGAAAAGCCCGCGGTACGTTACGGTACCGAAGGCGGCGGAGATTATAGGCAGGCTGCCGGCCTTTACGGATATCGTGGGCCTTTTTGTCAATGCAACATTCGAGAACATTCAGCAAGCACTGGAGCAGTGTAATTTTGACTGGGTACAGCTTCACGGAGACGAAAGCCCCCGGTTCTGCGAACAGTTCCGGACGGTGAACGTCAGGACGATGAAGGCGATACGCGTCAGGGGCGAGGGCGATATCGAACGAGCGGAAGAGTACTTTACGGATGCGATTCTGTTAGATGCGTACGACCCGGAAAAATACGGCGGGACGGGGCTGACGTTCGACTGGAATATAATTGGTCATATCCAGAAGAGAGTTTTTTTAGCCGGCGGGATTAACCCGGACAACGTTGTCAGGGCGGTTGAACTGGGCGTTTACGGCATCGACGTTTGCAGCGGCGTCGAATCTGAGCCGGGCAAGAAAGACCATAAGAAAATGCAGGCGCTTTTCGACAATATACGACACTTAATAGGGTAGGAAATACGATATGAAATACAAAGGCAGATTCGGCGATTACGGCGGCTTCTACGTGCCGGAGGTTCTTATACCGGCACTTGAGGAGCTTGAGGAGGCATTCTACAGGTTCGGCGAGGATGAGGGATTCGTATCCGAGCTGGCAGATTTGTCGCGGCATTACGCAGGCCGGCCCTCGCCTCTTTATTATGCAAAGCGGTTCAGCGAGCAGGTGGGCTGCAGGGTCTATCTGAAACGGGAAGACCTGCTGCACGGCGGGGCGCACAAAGTGAACAACACCCTGGGCCAGGGCCTGCTCGCCAAATATATGGGCAAGACCAAGCTGATTGCCGAGACCGGCGCGGGCCAGCACGGGCTTGCAACGGCGATGATTGGGGCGCTGTTCGGAATGGAAACGAAGATTTTTATGGGCGTAACGGACATCGAACGGCAGAGCGTCAACGTCCACAAGATGCGCCTTTGTGGTGCGGAGGTCATCGCCGTCGAGGGCGGGACGGGGACACTGAAGGATGCGATTAACGATGCGCTTCGATACTGGACGGCCCACGTGACCGATACGTTTTACCTGTTCGGCTCGGCCTGCGGGCCGCACCCGTATCCGACTATAGTGAAGCATTTTCAAACTTGTATCGGCAAAGAAGCCAGGCGGCAGTGCATCGAGCAGATGGGAAGACTGCCGGATATTGTTTTAGCGTGCGTCGGCGGCGGCAGCAACGCCATCGGTATCTTCTCCGCCTTCATCGATGATAAAGACGTAAAGCTGATTGGGGTCGAGGCCGGCGGGCGAGGCCTCATCAGCGGAAAGCACGCCGCGACATTGGTGACCGGCGAGGTCGGTATCCTCCACGGCGCAAAGGCATATCTGCTGCAGGACGACGAGGGGCAGGTGCACGAAACCGAATCGGTCAGCGCGGGGCTGGACTACCCTGCCGTCGGGCCGGAGCACTGTATGCTCAAGGATTCGGGCAGGGCCGAATACGTGGCCGCCGAGGATGAGCAGGTGCTCGATGCCTTTGAACTGCTCAGCCGAACCGAGGGGATACTGCCCGCCCTGGAAAGCGCCCACGCCCTGGCGTACCTGATGGAGCAAAAAGGAAAGCTCGACGGCGATACGCTCGTGGTGGTGAACCTGAGCGGACGCGGGGACAAGGACGTCGGGATTGTCGAAAAGTACCGGCCGGTAATGAAATGATTATTGATTATTGATGAATGATTATTCATAACTAAAACGGCATACAAAACAGCCGAAGGAACTCAGGATATGAAAACGTATAAACAGGCCTTTTCGGAACTGAACAGGGCGGCGCTGATACCGTTTTTTGTAATCGGCGACCCGGATTTTGATACGAGCATCGAGATAGTAAAGGCGGCGATTGACGCCGGGGCCGATATTCTGGAGCTTGGGATACCCTTTTCGGACCCGATTGCGGATGGGCCTACGATACAAAAGGCGGATATTCGCTCGCTGAAGAACGGTATGAGCGTTACCGCCGCCCTGGAGTTTATCGGCAAAGTCAAACAGTACAGGGACATACCCATCGGGCTGCTGATGTACTACAACCTTGTTTACAAATACGGAACCGAGAAATTCTTCGAAGACTTTCACAAGGCGGGTGTGAACAGCGTCCTTATTGCGGATTTGTGCATCGACGATGCGGACGAGACAACGGGCCCGGCGAGAGATGCGGGGCTGGATACGGTCTTTATGGTAACGCCGAACACGCCGGACGAACGAATGAAGCTAATCGCATCGAAAACGACGGGTTTTATCTATACGGTGTCGCTCTTAGGGGTAACGGGCAGCAGAAACGAACTCGGCGGCGCGGTCGAGCAATTGGTCAAAAAGTTAAAGGGCGTAACCGACATACCCGTGTGCGTCGGCTTTGGAATCAGCAAGCCCGAACACGCCGCGACGGTCGCCGCCGCGGGGGCCGACGGTGTCATAATCGGCTCGAAAATCGTCGCCCTGATAGAGCAGAACCTCGCCGACAAGGCCAAGGGTATATCGGAGATTTCCGATTTTCTTCGCAGCATCCGCAGTGCAATCGAGCAGGCCTGCCCCTGAGAAAGCGAATTACGGACGAGCCGCTGCGCCGCTGCAACAAAAATATCCGCATACTGTAACAGCAATCGCTCTACCTGACGCTGCTACTCGGTCCCTGGCAGGACGAAGCCGCGATACCAGATGTTGTTTATCGCCGCCCTGTTTTCGGCTATTCTGGCGTCAAGCTGCCTCAACTGGCGGGTCAAGTCCTGATTCAGCTTTACGATGCTGTTTTTTATTCTCTTGTTGTCGGCGGCAATGTCGGCGGCGGTCTGCTTAAAAGATTCGACACTTTCATCGAGACGAGCAACATTTTCCGCTAATCGCTGCTCAATTTGTTTCAGGCGTTCCGGCAGCTCGGCCTCGAACTCAAGCTTTTTCAGCTTCGCACGGGACTCGACCTCTCTTGTCCACACCTCTCTGTCTTTTTCGAGCTTTTCAATTCCACTGTCGATTTGGGCTATTGTCTCTTGATTCGGCCTGCTCGAACCTTCGATAGCTTGTTTCGCTTTTTCGTATGCCCGGATGGCCAGTATAAAGTCATCCGCATCGTCCCTGAAATCCCAGGTCCTCGCCGCGAAATACCGGGCAAGCTCGGTGTAATATGCGGCCTCGGGGACTTTTCGTCTGGTCAGGCTTCTCGAATCGATTTCTCTTTTGCTGTAGGAGCGAGTCGCAACCGTACTTTCGACGCGCTCTTCTATTACGACCTGATTTTTGTTTTCCGAGACCAATTTCCCGGATACGGCTTTTCCATCGGGCAGGTAAAACTCGGCGATAGTTACGAACTGCATTTTGGGCCTTGCCCTTTTCGCTGCGGGATTGTCAGCCGGGGAACTCTGCATTGGCGGTTTTGCAATTTGCCCTGAATCCGTCCGGGCGCGAGCACGGCTCGGAATGACGGCTGTCAGCAGCAATGAAACGGCTACAACAGCGAGAATTGCGTTCTTCATCTTTCACATCTCCCAAATCTACCTGTTGGTCGGAATTTCTAAGATTATTATATCACATTCCCGCAAGCGATGGCGAGGCCATTATGTTTACGTGGGAACGCCACAAAAGGTGCCGGCTATTCGAAAAATGCCGGGGAAAAACGGGCTGTGCGGTTCGCCTGTGCAGCCGAGCACAACGACGGCAGGCAAATCAGCCGTGTATCAGCAGATATGCCCTGAGCAGCTCGGCTACGCTCCAGGCCTGTGCGAAACAGCCCCTGGGCCTATGCGGGTGCTCGCCGTCGCAGATTTCGCAAATTTGGCCGACACAGCCCCGATGACTCAGACCACTGAGCAGCGGCTCGATAAAACCGGCGGCATCTTTTTTGCTCTTCCGGCTGAACTTATTGACTTTAAGATACGCCTCCACGAACGCACCAATCAGGTACGGCCAGACCGTTCCCTGATGATACGCCTCATCCCGCTGCCGCCGGGGACCTGTATAGATACCTTTGTAACGCCGGTCGTCTGGCGGCAGGGTTCGCAGGCCATAAGCCGTCAGCAGCTTTTTGCGAACAATCTCGACAACGCATTTTTGTGTCTCGGGCTGTAAAGGCGAGAACGGCAGCGAAACGGCGAATATCTGGTTCGGCCTTAATGTGGCATCCGCTGAGCCGTCCGGGAAAATACAGTCGTTGAGGTAACCAAGCCGTTGATTCCAGAAAACTTTACAAAAACTGTCTCTTGCTTTTTCCGCCATTGAGAATATGTCGTCGGAGGCCCGGCTGTCGCCCGCATTTGTACGGTTCAAAAAAACCGCGACGAGCATAAGGGCGTTATACCAGAGGGCGTTTACCTCGACCGCTTTGCCGTAGCGCGGCGTAAAGGCCCGGCCGGCATATTTCGCATCCATCCAGGTAAGCTGAGTGTCGCTGTTTCCGGCGCTTATCAGGCCGTCGCTGTCGGCGTGAATGTCAAAGCGGCTGCCCCGCCGGTATGCTTCGATGATTGACAGAATAACCGGCAGCAGACTTTCGCTGAACCAGCCGGCCTCGTTCGAGGCGTCGAGGCAGCAAAATGCGGCATTGATAAACCAGAGGGAGGCATCGACGCTGTTGAAGCAGGCGGTCCGGCTGTAATCATCGAAGCAATTTGGAATCATACCGCCCTCGGCGGCCTTGGCGAATGTAGTGAGAACGGATTTGGCCGGGTCGAGGCGTTTTGATGCAAGCAGAAGTCCCGGCAGAGCGAGGAAGGCATCCCTGCCCCAGTCGGCGAACCAGGGGTAGCCGGCCAGAATGGTGGTACTCTCTTCGCAGCCGGTGCGGCGAGTGACAATGAACTGCTCGGCGGCGAGAAATAATGCCGCCAGCGTCTTGTCTGTGCCGGCGGGTGCGATTATCTCTGCTCGCCGGCGATTAAGCCCGGTGCGGACGCTGCCGATGTCCGGGGCCTTGGCGATGTCGGAATTGTATTCGGAGCTGAGATTCGCCCGGAAAATCACCTCACAAGGTGCATCTATACGTGCCTTGAAAAAGCCGGGCGTCCAGAGGTCTTCATTGAAGTCCTGGCCCCTCTCCCTGTCGGATGTGTAGAGAAAATCGAACCACCACTGCGGGTCTTTAACAAAGTCTGCGCCGCCGCAGGCCAGCAGCAGCTCGCAGCTTCCGGCTACATCGTGGCGAACCAGCAGGCCGTCTTCAGCTTCTGTGGCGTACAAGGGAGCATAGGATTTCTGAAGCAAATGGAAGTCACGCAGACCTACGAAGGGTCTGATAACAAAATCGACCGGCTCGGCTAACGAATGAAACCGATAGGCGACAACAACGGTATCGGAATCGTCCGGCAGGTAAATCGACTTTGTGAGCCGGATATCATCGCACTGATAATCGAAATGAACGCCGGCGTCTTCTCGAAACGAAGTCAGAAATCTAAAGCCCTCGGGAGCGAACCTGTCGGCGAACTGCAAAGTGGTGATGCTGTAAGAACGCCCATTTCGTATGAACTGCTCGAGGCAGTTGGCCAGCGCCATAATCCTGTCGGCAGGCGGGTTCAGAGAGCCGATGAGCAAACCGTGATACCGGCTTGTGTTACATCCGGCGACGGTTGACGCCGCATAGCCGCCTCTGCTGTTCGAAAGGAGCCACTGCCTGGAAAGAAGCTCACCGACGGGTTTTGAAACATCTATAGAAACAGTCAGGGCTTCTTTTTGTTTCACTAATTCCAACACAACTTATCTCCGGTATTGCCCGAGCATGTGTTCGGATGGGAACAGCCAAAATTCAACTGACCGTCTGAGCCGCAGATTGAGCAGGCCTTTGTCCCGCAGCGATTTCCCGGACACCACCGGCCGAAGCCGTCTTGACGCATCGACTATGCAGGTTGCCGAGCACGTTCATAAAGTTGATATAGGAATCATAAGGTGAATCGTAGGGATTAAAATACTTGTGGACGTCCCCATCGGCAAAGTATTTCGTGCACATATAATAGAAATGGTCGGAGGTCTGCAGGCGCCTCCAGTCGGCAATAAGCTTTTCGTCGCCGCTCTTCTTGATTTTCTTCTCAAGATGGTACAGCTCGTGAATGGCGTTCGACTGCATGGCATTTCCGAGCCAGGCGGACAGGTCCCTTTCGGTATCGGCCCAGCTTATCAGGTGCGGGACATCAATGGTATCGACCGGCTGATATGTGTCAATGACTTCCGAAGGCGTTTTGAAATCATTATCCGGATGCCTGAGGATTTGCCCGGGGAGATGACGCATAAACTCGAATATGCCGGTATCGGCCCATTGATGTTCGCCGAATGTTTCGTAATCCATAAAGAGATTTACGACAAAGCCGTTGCCGTTGACATTGCTGACCCAGCGGGCGAACTTCTCGGCGGTCAGGGGCCACTGCGCCCAGCTTCGATTCGAGAAGCGAAAGGCGATATCGTCGCTGAGTGAATAATTTTTCAGCAGCAGCTTCAGCTTTTCACAGCCCTTCGGCCTGTAAACGAAATTGGGGCTTCGATAGCCGAGTATGTGGTCTGCGCCCTCGCTTATTATACCATCGAAACTGCCCATCGATTCAATCAGTGCGGCAAGGTCGTTATTGTAAATCAGCTCGGTATTCCTGAAGACGCGCGGCTTCTGGCCAAAGAGCCGCCGGACGGTCTCCGCGTGCTTGCTTATCTGCTCGACGAACTCGTCACGCGAATACAGGAAGCTTAAGCTGTGATAATAGGTCTCGGCGAGAAACTCCACACAGCCGGTCTCCGCAAGGGCATCGAAGGTGCTCATTACCTCCGGCGAAAAAGTCATAAGCTGCTCGAGCAGAACGCCGGTAATCGAGTAAGCGACCTTAAACCGGCCTTCATATCTGCGTATCGTATCGAGGATAAGCCGGTTGGCGGGCAGGTAGCATTTGTTGGCGACCTTTCGGCAAATCTCCGCGTTCCTGCTGTCATCAAAATAATGCGGGCCGTTGTCGAAAACGGTATAGTGCCTGAGCCGGGCCGGCTGATGAACCTGAAAGTAGAAACATACCGAAGCCATATTTGCGAACCCTGTTTCTCCCTGCGACGGAGGGGCTATACCTGCGCGAACTGTGCGAGAATATCTTCATAGATTTTTACGCACTTCTCGGCGGAATCTCTCCATCGCAGCTTTCTGACCTCAAAATTTCCATGGTTTCGCAGCGTAATTTCGAGAGGCGGGTACTTCAAAACAGCGACTATTTTGTTGGCCATCTCGTCAACGTCCCAGAAATCGACCTTCAGAGCGTGATGGAGCACCTCCGAAACGCCGCTTTGCTTGCTTATGATTACGGGTACATCGTTTTCGAGCGCCTCGAGCGGCGCAATCCCGAACGGCTCCGATACCGAGGGCATAACGTACAGGTCCGCCATTCGGTAGATTTTGCGGACATCCTCTCCACGTAGAAAGCCGGTAAACAGGACTTTGCTTCCGATACCAAGCTCGGCGGCGATTTCAACGGCGCGATACATAAGGTCACCCGAGCCGGCCATTACAAACTTTACATTGTCCATTTTCTCAAGGACTTTTTTTGCGGCCCTAAGGAAATACTCAGGCCCTTTTTGCATAGTGATTCGCCCGAGGAAAAGGACGATTTTTTCGTCTTTGCCGATACCCGCCGCAGGCGGACCGGCCGGGGACCAGCTGCCGTTTCCATTCCTCTCGACGCCGTTATGAACGACCTCGACCTTTTCACCGGGCACGGCATACCGGCTGATTACGATGCTGCGGGTATAATAGCTCACGGCTATAACCCTGTCCGCAGCGTGCATACCCCGCCGTTCGATGTCGTATATGGGCTGGTTGACGTGCTCGCCGCTGCGGTCAAATTCGGTGGAGTGAATCTGAACAACCAACGGCTTATGGCTCATCTCGGCAACTGCGATAGCGGCGGGATAAGTCATCCAGTCGTGGGCGTGAATTATATCGAAGTTCTCATTTTCGGCGAGCATTACAGCAAGGTCGGCATACCGGCGGACCTCGGTAAACATATCGCCGCTATAGTCGAACTTCCCGCTCAGGCCGAGGTCCGCGTGCCGGTTCCCGGGATGCCCGCGCCGGCTCTGAATCTCAGCGAGCGATTGCTCAATCCGCTGCTGATACGTGCTCGAGGTCAAATACGGCTGCAGGGGCGAAGTCACGGTTCGGAAAGAAACGTTTTTGAGCTGCTGTAATTTGAAAGGGGCCTTGGACACAGCAAGGTCGGGGCTGAGAAGCTTGACATGAGTGCTGTATCGGCTTTGCACCATTGTAGGTAGAACAAAAATGATTTCTGTCCCGAGCTGGTCAAGGGCCTTTGTGAGACCGTAACACGCCGTGCCCAGCCCCCCACTGATAAACGGCGGAAACTCCCAACCCAGCATAAAAACTCTCATTGGACTCCTCGTTGCTCTACTTTTGTAACCCTTTAACTAAAAAGAGCTTATGATAAATATCAGCTAAACAGCCAGTGCGATTTCAGTACCTGCATACTCAAGCTGCTTTTCTCGCGACAAGCAAATCATCGACACAAAGCCAGGCAAGCTTAACAGGGCATACATAGAAAACTGCCGCCATTAACACAATACCTTCTATAATAATCGGGTTTTTAGCACTTTAGAGTACAACAAATTTCGTGAGAAAGGGCGTTTATGTTATTGCCAAGTCGAATTTTACCGGCCAAGGGGGACTTAAAACGGGACCGGCCGAACTGGCTGTCCGTGTGCCGTTTTATCCGCCGGCCAACCGACAGTTGCACCCTGTCGGCGCCGGCAAAGGACTGATAACCTGTATTGAGCACTCGCAGCCAAACCGGGCGGGCAATGTGAGAATCATCTCGCGCAACAAAAGGCCGCCCCGCTCTGTGCAGAGCGGAACGACCCGATTGTCATAGCCATTGCCGTGAACTTAAGCCCTTGTTTCAGCAGAAGTTACGGCGTGCAGCTTTTAAAGGTCATGGGCCTTTATTGTGGTGCGGCGATTGGCCTTTGCCCTTACAGCAGCGGCATCAAGCATCGCATAAACCGCATCACTGGCAGCCACAAGCGCCTCGGATGAAGTCATCATCTTCTTACTCTTGATGTAGGCCTTTATCTTACTGGCCACGACTAACGACTCTTTTTTCTTTGCCATTTGCAAAAAACCTCCATAATTTTGGTTTATAAAGTAACATTCTGACAGTGCACTACACGACTTAACGCATTGTTATTGCCGAATTGGCACGGATTTGCAACAAAAAACCAGGCCCAAAATTAAAATTTTTCTCCCACCTGGTCCGCGAAGCTGTAACCCGGCCCGGCACCTCCTCCTGCAAATTGCATTTGCCGCAAAAACCCTCAAGTTTTTGATAATTCGTCCGGCTTATTTTGACGAAAACATTTCCGCGAAGCATTGCCTCGCAAAAGACCGAAATAATTTATGCTGTTTCGGAGAGAAAAAATGGTAAGACGCAATCCAAAAGGCCAAAAAGGACAGACAAAAGTCCAGGAGCTGGTTCTCGTAACGTTTGCCGACGATATGGAACAGGCGCGCGACTACGAGACGCTGCTGAAAAACAACGACATACCCACCATGATACGAGAACAAACGGATGAATCATCGCAGCAGATGCGCATCGCAGTGCTTGTACCGGAAGAATTCGTGGACGAGGCACACGTGATAATCGAATCACAGGATGCATACGACGATTTCTATGACCTTGCGTTTGACGATGAGCAGGAAACCGACTTCGATACCGACATCTTCGACGACGATTTTTAACAGCGGTGACTATCGACCGTCCTTTTCTAACGCGGGCGGCGATGCAGGTGCAATCCGGCGATTCGGGCCGCTCTTAAAAAAACAAAATCAGCAAAAAGAGGGTAAGGCGAGCAAATGAAGCAGAATACTTCCGTAAAAAACGGCAAAGACCCAGAGAATCGCCCGACGGCTGACCGCCGCAGGGGCGACGGCTCCGGCTATAAGGGGCTTGAACGTCGGCGAAGCGTCGTGGACCGCCGTTTGGGCCTTGACCGCTGCCGCGGGCCGGGCAAACGCAGAACCGACGACAGACGCAGCGCAGAGGAAGGGCAGATGTCGGACGAGCAGTTCGAGTTTCTTATGGCAATCGACCAGTACAAACGCCAGAACGCCAGGCCGTTCCCGACATGGACGGAGGTCCTTGAGGTAATAAAGGCGCTCGGGTATCGCAAGGTTGCCGAGCCGCAGTCCCTTGCCGAGTGCGCCAATAATGCAAACGCCGATTGAGCACATCCGGCACTTTTTGCGAACCGTGAAAAAAACAGCAGCAACAAGTTTCAAAACCTCGCTCGGCGCATTTTTCCAAGACAGGTACGTATCCTTTATCCGTCTTCAATTCGCCCGGGCCATATTCAACGCATACCTCGCTCACAGCAACATAATCTTATAACGGTCATAAAACTGTTGATAAATGCCGAATTGCCGGTAAACTCTCGATATTACGTACCGTGTCAAAGAACAGTGCGGCGCAGCTATACTGAAAAGACAGGTGGGCAGGCGGCTCTTGGCCGCAGCTAAGATATGCTGCGCTGCCCGGAAACAAGTTTGATTGACTATACACATAGAGACAGAAAGATGACAGATTATTCAATTAGTCCGGAAGGCACAAAATATGCTATTCCCGAACGGGCCGACTACACGGCGGAATTCGGCCGAATCGAATCGTTAGTCAACACGGCCCGCAGCGAGGGTAAGGAAATCGTCGTAGTGATGGGAGTCGGTTTTGTCGGTGCGGTGATGGCCGCGATTGTCGCCGATACGGTGGACAAAAAAACGGGCAAATCGAGCAAGTTCGTAATCGGCTGCCAGAGACCGAGTACCCGAAGCTACTGGAAAATACCGCTGCTCAACAAGGGCATCAGCCCCGTCAAGGCAGAAGACCCGGAAGTTGACCCGATGATAAAACGCTGTGTCCTCGAGAAGAAGACATTAGTGGCGACCTACAACAACGACTGCCTTAAATTGGCCGACTGTGTCGTGGTGGACGTGCAGTGTGACTATTCGAAAAACAACCTCGGCAATATGCGGACGGGCAAGGTCGAGATGGGAGCGCTTGAGGCGACGATGAAGACTATCAGCAAGAAGGTGCCGGCCAATTGCCTGACGCTGATAGAGACGACGGTCGCTCCGGGGACAACCGAGTTCGTGGCCTGGCCTATTATGAAAAAGGCCTTCGCTGCCCGCCGGATAGAGACCGAGCCGCTCCTCGCTCACAGCTTCGAGCGGGTTATGCCCGGAAAACATTATGTCTCGTCAATACGTGACTTCTGGCGGGTATGCTCGGGATGCAAC
>CAZPDW010000034.1:0-16250 GCA_964585535.1 uncultured Pirellulales bacterium | reverse complement strand
TGCCGATGGCTTAAAATCTACGGCTTTGACAAAATTACAGGCCTCCTTTGCGCCGTGCTCGCGGTCCATTCGGCTGTCCTCCCACTCGACCGAGAGCGGCCCTTTATAGCCGGTGTCGTTGAGGGCGACGATAATCTCTTCAAAGTTGATGTCACCGTGGCCTAATGAACGAAAGTCCCAGTAGCGACGCGGGTCGGCAAACTCGGTATGGCCGCCGAAGACACCGACCGTGCCGTCGCCGTGACCCCACCAGGCATCCTTCATATGTACGTGGAAAATCCTGTCGCCGAAGGTGCGAATAAACTTTACATAGTCAACACCCTGATAACCGAGATGGCTGGGGTCGTAGTTAAAGCCGAAGGATTCGTGACCGTTGACTGCTTCAATAGCACGCTGAGCCGATGCAATATCGAAGGCGATTTCGGTGGGGTGTACCTCAAGAGCGAACTTGACGCCCTCGGCCCTGAAGGCATCGAGGATTGGCGTCCAGCGTTTTGCAAAGTCATCGTATCCGGCCTGGATTGCATCGGGCGAGACCGGCGGGAAGGAATAGAGATATTGCCAGATGGAGCTTCCGGTGAAGCCGCTGACGACGTTGATGCCGAGTTTCCTTGCGGCCTTTGCGGAATCGATAACCTTCCGGGCGGCTCGCTCGTGAACACCGTCGGGGTCGCCGTCACCCCAAACGTCCCCGGGCAATATCGATTTGTGACGCTCATCGATATTGTCGCATACGGCCTGGCCGACAAGGTGATTTGAAATCGCAAAGACCTCAAGGCCGTGCTTTTTGAGCATTTTGCGTTTTGCCCTGCAGTAGTCGTCACTTTCGAGGGCCTTGTCAATCTCGAAGTGGTCGCCCCAGCAGGCCAGCTCGAGTCCGTCATAGCCCCAGCCGGCGGCCTTTTTCGCTAATTGTTCCAGCGGCAAATCAGCCCACTGGCCGGTAAATAGTGTAACAGGTCTTGCCATTTTTAGTCTCCTTATCTTTTATTCTTACTGAACCTTACCGGCTTATACGGCACGTTATTTTTTCATCGCCGTCCACTTGGTCTTGCTCTTACTGCTGGCGACGACCGTCTCGATAAACAGCATTCCGCGGATGCCGTCCTCGACATCCGGGAAATCCAGCGCCAGGGCGCCTGGCTTTTTACCTTGAATGACGCTCTTGATTGTTTCACAGAAATTGGCGTAGTTGTTTGCAAATGCCTCGAGGAATGCCTCGGGATGGCCTGAAGGCAGACGTGTGTTTCGACCTGCCGCCGGGCTGTACTCGGCTACGTATGGATTGCCGCGTTTCCAGACCTGTTCCGGGCCGGCCAGCGGTCTGAAGTACAGCCAGTTCGGGTGTTCCTGGTGCCATTCGATGCTGCCCTTTTCGCCGTGTACCCAGATGGCGAGGTTGTTTTCTTCGCCGATTGATATCTGGCTTGCGTGCAGGACACCCTTTGCCCTGCTGCTGAATTTGAGCAGGCAGTTGCAGTCGTCGTCGAGTCGCCTGCCGGTGACAAAGCTCGTAAGCTCTGCGCAGATGTGGGTGATTTTAAGTCCGGTGATGTACTCGGCCAGATTAGCGGCGTGTGTCCCGATGTCACCGACGCATCCGCCGGCGCCGCTCTGCTTCGGGTCGGTCCGCCAGCCGGCCTGCATCTGGCCCGTCCTCTCCAGGGCGGTGGCGAGCCAGCCCTGAGGATACTGCACGACTACTTTTCTTATCCTGCCGAGCTTTTTCCGCCTGACCATATCCTTTGCGAGCTTGACCATAGGATAGCCGGTGTAGTTGTGGCACAGGGCGAAAACCAGCTTGTTTTTCTTCACCAGGACCGCCAACTGTTTGGCCTGTTTCGAGGTGATAGTCATCGGCTTTTCGCACATCACGTGAAAGCCGGCCCTGAGGAAATCTCTTGCAATCGGAAAATGCCAGTTGTTTGGGGTAGTAACGACGACAAAATCGATTCTCTCGGATTCGGGCAGCTTCAACTCGGCCTTTATCATCTGCCTGTAGTCGCCGTACACCCGCTTAGGGTCGAGGGCCAGGTCTCTGCCCGTTTTTCTGGACTTTTTTGGGTCAATATCGAAGGCACCGCAAGTAAGCTCGATTTCACCGTCTAATCGGGATGCCTTGCGATGAACCTCGCCTATGAAGGCGCCCGGCCCGCCACCGACCATTCCCATCCTTAACTTCCGATTGAGTTTCATATCAACTCCTTTCAAACCCTGGTCTGTGAACTATGCTCTGCAGAGCGCTACGCATAGCAGAGCGAGGTTAATACATTTAACTCAAGAACTCTTAAATGTATATTTGAAGCGGGGCTGTGTCAATGCCTAATTTTTCTTAGAAGATTAGGGGGGTGCGCTTCACGTTTGCAGGTAGATTTTTCAACTCATAACGCCTGTATCCGGCGTATCAATCCGAATATCAAAAAAATGCAAATCAGCTCATCAGGCAACCAGGATGCAGGATATCGGCAGAACAGAGCATCAGGAAAATGACGAATGCCAGATACGGCCTCTCTAACCTGCTCACCTGCTCACCTGATACCCTGATAAGCTGTTACCCTGATAGCCGCTTTCGAGTTTCTGCAGGGTATTCGGCTTTTACCTGCAAAGATGAAACGCACCCTACGGCTTGGAAATGACCCGGAAAACAGTTGCCGAAAGTCGTAATATCACTACAATGCGTTGAAGAAAAAAAACTCTGTTGCTTTATGTAGATTTGCTATGTCTGATTTTCTGCTGGGAATTGATTACGGCACCGGCGGTGCAAAGACGACGATAATCGACACCTGCGGCAACTTCGGCATTATCCACCGGGGACAGATTTTCCTCGATACGATGATTAACTCCTCGTACACGACCGATTCGCGGAATGTTTATATTACCGCCCCGACGACCACCACCGGCGGACATGGGCCGAGTATATCGACCCGATGGAGCCGGACAAAGCGAACCACGAAACATATATGAACTACTTTGAGCTGTACAAGAACATTTATAACCATGTCAAGGGCGACTTCAGAGACCTCGCCGAGCTGCGAGGCAGACGCCGCGACTAAAAGTATGAGGAGCAAAAGGCACTATGGAACTTGTTACCAAACTGAGACGGCGCGTGGCAGATGATAACCCGGTCAATGTCGGGGTAGTGGGCTGTGGCCAGATGGGCTCGGGGCTGGCACACACGCTCGACAGAATCGAGGGTATGGCAATCCGGGCTATCGCCGATATCGAACCGCAGCGGGCAATCGATACCTTTGGCGAGCTGGGCTGGAAGAAAGATGACATCATCATCACGGAAAAGAAAGGCCAGGCCGAGGACGCCCTTGGCAAAGGCAAAGTGCTCGTAACCTCTGACGCAATGCTGATGCCGCAATTGGACGCTCTTGAGGTCAACGTCGAGGCGACTGGCTATACCGATATCGGAGGAAAAGTCGCCTGGTCATCGATTATGAACAAAAAGCCGATTGTGATGCTCAACGTCGAAACCGATGTCACCGTCGGGTACCTGCTGAACTATATGGCCAGAAAAACGGGCGCGCTTTACACCGTTGCCTCCGGCGACGAGCCGGGCGTCTGCAAAATGCTCTACGAGCAGGCCGTACTACAGGGCTTCGAGGTGGTGTGCTTAGGCAAGGGCAAAAACAACCCGCTTCGATTTGACGTTACCTTCGATGATTGCATCGAAGAGGCGAAACGGAGGGATATGAGTCCGAAGATGCTGTGCTCTTTTATCGACGGGACAAAGACAATGGTGGAGATGGCGGCGGTCTCAAACGCAACGGGACTGCTGCCCGATGTTCCGGGGATGCACGGGCCTAAGGTGGATGTTGCGGATTTGGCCGGGGTCTTCATACCAAAAGACGACGGCGGCATCTTCAAGCGAAGGGGCACCGTTGATTACTCGACGGGCAGGGTGGCGCCGGGCGTCTTTGCAATTGTATATGCCGAAGATGCACGGATGCGAAAGGATATGAAAATGCTGACCGGCTCGCAGGGTCCGTACTACCTGCAGTACCGCCCCTATCACAACTGCGACCTTGAAACGCCGCAATCCGTAGCCGAGCTGGTTTTGTTGGGCGAGGTTACGGTAACATCAAATGAGATGAACAGCGAGGTCGTCTGCACCGCCAAGCACGACATAAGGGCGGGCGAGAAAATCGGCGGCATAGGCAGCTCCGATATTCGCGGCCAAATCTTCAGGTACGAAGAGGCAAAACAAAAAAAGGCCGTCCCGCTCGGTATAGCGCCGGGCGGCGTCGCCAAAAAGGACATAAAAGCTCAGGAAATTATGACCGAGAGCAACTTTGCTCCCGACGATACGACGTTCGTGTATCGATTGAGAAAGATGCAGGACGCACTGCTCGAAATGGAGGGGTGAAAGCGCCTCTGCAATGAAAACGGCTGTGGTCGCAGCGATGCGCAGCGGTCACCGGAAAGCGGCTTTCCCCGGATAATCGGTTACGAGCTCGGCCGCACCGGTTATGCCGCCGGCTCCGCAACAGCGCATCGGGAGCTGCTTTTGCTGCCGGCAATTGCCGCTTTTATACCGACCTCAATTGAATTTCGGCGTCTATTCGCGGATATCTACTACCCTTAAGTGTATAGAATGATGTTACCGGTTGGTACTTGAGAATACGGACTGCAAAATTTCAGTGGGCGCAGATGTCGGCGCTGATGGCTGGAAAGTTCAGCACCGATATGTTTCTTGGGGTGCTGCCGGCGATTCTGCCCGTGGTTCGAGAACAGTTCGCTCTGAGTTTAACCGCGGCTGTGACTCTGGTTTGCTGTATCCAGCTTTCCGCAAATCTTGTACAGGTGCTAATCGGGCATCTCAGACCATACAAAAGAAGGCCTTTGATTCTTTTTTTCAGTTTAGCGCTCGTCGCAACCATCTGTTTGACAAACCTGCTGCCGCACTCGTCAAGGTCGTTGCCGGCGTTACTTCTGCTCGTGGCCGTCAGCGGCTGCGGCGACGGTATATATAACCCCGAGGCGCTGCGGGCGGTTCACCGGTTGAGACGCATTCAGCCGGCGATGGGTTCTTCACTCTATATGGCAAGTGCGTTTGCCGGCTACGCAGGCGGTGGATGGCTCGCAGCGGCGCTCGTATCCAGGTTTTCTCTGGCGGGCCTGTATTTTCTGCCCCTGCTGCCGGCCGGCTCGTTTGTCCTGATTGCCCTGCTGAGAGTCCGGTTATTCATCGAAAAAAGAGCGGGAACAGCAAATGTACCTGCCGCCAAATCCGCACAGATTTCCTTCCGGGCAATAATGGTGATGGGGATACTGGCGGCCGTCTCAACAAATATCTTCAACTGGCTTTTGCCGACTCGTCTCGTAGAGCTTGGCTTCAAGCTGACGTTCGGCGGGCTTTCGATTATGATTTTTTCTCTGGGGGCGGTTGTTGGCTCGTTTTTCTGGGCCTACCTGGCACGCAAGAAAGGCGAGCTGTTCTGCTTGGTCTTGTCGCTTTTGCCCGGTGTCCCGCTAATGGCAATATATCTGCGTCACGCAGCGGCAAAAAACGCGGTATGGTTGTTGTTTGCAATCGGCTTTTGCTGCCTGGCCAGCTATCCGTTGATGATTACAATGGCCAGACATGCCGCCGGGCCGAACCTCGGCCGGAGAATGGCTTTGATTGTCGGGGGCGTATGGGGGGTTGCGAGCGTTGTCGTTATGCTGTTAGGGCCGGTTGCCGACCGCTTCGGCGTCGGCGCCGTCCTGAAATTTGCCCCAATCGGCTATGCCCTTGCGGGCATCTTCGGCCTTGCCCTGCTGTACAAAGCCCGGCACCCGCGAAATACGCAACGCCATGAGCGAAATGCAAACCAACAAAAGAAGCTGTTCTGAAAAGCCCCTGTATTGTAAGATACTATCAATATAGACAAGCAAAAGAATGTTTTGACAGGCAGAGGAGCTCAAATGACGGGCAAAGCCGGTTATGGTTATTTTGACCAAAACGCAAGAGAGTATGTGATAACCCGTCCCTGTACCCCCCTGCCGTGGATTAACTACATTGGCTGTAAGGACTACCTTGGGATGATTTCCAATACCGCCGGTGGATACAGCTTCTACCGGGACGCCCGCCTGAGACGGCTTACCCGCTACCACTACAATGCGATTCCAAAAGACACGCCCGGCAGATATATCTATATTTGTGACGGCGAAAACACCTGGAACCCCGGCTTTATGCCGACAAAGACCGAACTCGACGATTACAAATGCCGTCACGGGCTGGGCTATACCATAATTGAAGGCCGGCTGAACGGCATCAAGTGCTCGGTTACGTACTTTGTGCCGCTCGATATGGATGCCGAGGTCTGGTCGGTGATAATCACCAACACCGGCGACAAAACCCGCGACATCGACCTGTTCAGCTACGTCGAGTTCTGCCTGTTCGATGCGCTTGACGATGTGACAAACCTCCAGCGAAACTACAGCATCGGCGAGGTCGAAGTAGAGGCAAATACCATATTCCACAAGAGCGAGTACCGTGAGCGGCGAAATCACTACACGTATTTCCGGTGCAGTAAGGACGTCGCCGGTTTCGATACGAGCAGGGATGCGTTTATAGGAAGGATGAACGATTACAGCAACCCGGCGGTGGTAAAGAAACGGACGGCCTCGAACAGCATCGCTCATGGCTTCTCGCCCGTCGGCTCGCACCAGGTCAAGCTGACGCTGCCGCCCGGCCAAAGCGAACGGCTTCACTTCGTGCTCGGCTATATCGAGAACCCGCCGAAACAGAAATTTGCAGCAGCCGGTATCATCAACAAAGACAGATTCTTCGAGGCGGCTGCCAAACTCAGAACAGCTCAACAGGTCGATGCGGCATTTGAATCGCTCAGAGATTTCTGGACCGAGTCGCTGTCCGGCTATCAGGTGCAAATCGACGACGAAAACGTTAAACGGATGGTCAATATCTGGAACCAGTACCAGTGCATGGTGACATTCAACCTGTCGCGGTCGGCAAGTTTTTTTGAAACGGGCATCAGCAGGGGTGTCGGCTTTCGCGACTCGAACCAGGACATTCTCGGGTCGGTGCACATTGCAGGCGGCCGGGCCCGGCAGAGGATTATCGATTTGGCATCGACCCAAAACAGCGACGGCTCGTGCTACCACCAGTACCAGCCGCTTACGAAAAAGGGCAACGCTCGTCTCGGCACCGGCTTCAGCGACGATGCGCTCTGGCTTATTGTCTCGACCGCGGCCTACATTAAGGAAACGGGCGACTGGACGATTCTCGACGCCGCCGCGGGCTTTCAGGACGTCGAGCAAGGCGGCGCGAACTCTACCCTTCTGGACCATCTGCACCTTTCGATGAGGTATGTATTCGGGCGGCTCGGCCCACATCGTCTGCCGCTGATTGACCACGCCGACTGGAACGACTGTCTCAACCTGAACTGCTTCAGCAGTACACCGGGCGAGAGCTTCCAGTGCACCGGGGACATCGAAGCCGGCAGGGCCGAGTCGGTGATGGTCGCGGAGTTGTTCGTCTATGCCGCTAAGGAAATGATTGAAATCACAAAACATCTGGGCCGCGAAAAACAAGCCGTTCGATACGCCGAACAGGCGGCTGCGATGCGAAGGGTCATACTGGATTACGGATGGGATGGCCGGTGGTTTATCAGGGCCTATGACAACTTTGGAAAGCCCGTCGGCTCCGAGAAGTGCGACGAGGGTAAAATTTTCATCGAGACGCAGGGCTGGGCGGTGATGGCCGGCATCGGCACCGACGATGGAAAGGCACTGTCGGCCCTGGACAGCACCTGGCAATACCTCGGCGATGAAAACGGGATACTGCTGCTGCAGCCGGCCTATACACAGTATCACGATTACCTCGGCGAAATCACGTCCTATCCGCCGGGCTACAAGGAAAATGCGAGTGTATTTTGCCACAACAATACCTGGATTATCATCGCCGAGGCCATACTTGGCCGGGGCGACAGGGCCTGGCAGTTGTACAGGAAAATCTGCCCCGCCACAAAACAAGACATACCGGACATCTATCTCTGCGAGCCGTACTGCTTCGCTCAAATGCTCGCGGGCCGCGATGCCGCAACGCCGGGTCAGGCAAAGAACTCCTGGCTCACCGGAACGGCGTCCTGGAGTTTTGTCGCAATGACCCAGTATATCCTCGGCATAAGACCCGAATATGACGGGCTTAGGATTGACCCCTGCATCCCGCCCGACTGGAAAAAGTTCACCGTCAAACGACGATTCAGGGGCGCAACATATAACATCGAGGTATTGAACCCAGACGGCGTAATGAAAGGCGTAAAGCATATCACCGTCAACGGCAGGCAGTACGACACTAATCTGATAAGAGTGTTCCCGCAAGCCGACACAGTTGACGTACAGGTACAGTTGGGATAGACGTTTGTAGGATTTTGCTCAGATTCGGACTTTGAGGACCGGCTTGAAGGCGAATGCAAAAACCATTGAGACGATAAAGAAGTAGATTACCCAATAGTCCGTCCCGCAGGTCAGGCCCGGCCGGTCGGGATAATCTATGCTGACAGATGACACCTGCGAATCAGGTCTAAAGGGCTTCTCCAACGGGTTGAACAGTATATCCGACCACTGCCAGCCGGGACGCTTAACACTTACCGGTACAAAACCGCCGCCGACCACAAGTCGTTTTTGGACCGTTTCGTCCCCAGGGGACTTGCCCCGAACCTGAAAGTCGAGATTGTGGATTCCGGCCTGCAGCGCCTTTATTTTCCAGATAATTTCTCTTTTATCGAAAATGCGGACGGGTCCGGTTGCCACCTCAAAGGAATCATCCGGCTCAAGCGTAACCTCGGGCCAGAGCTGCGTTGTATCGGGTGGCAGCTTCATTGTCACCAACGCCTGCTCGCCCGGCAGCAGCGGCCTGGCCTGGTACCACAGTGCAAGCTGACTGAGCAGCAAAACCACCGGCACAATCATAACCAGCATCGGCCGAACCGAATAGAACAGCAGTAGAAAAGCCGCCCTGAATACCCGGCCCTGTGCCCGCAATGTTACCAAGATGCTGTCCTTGAAAAGTTTAAGCGCCAACAGGTGTGCCTTGATGTCGTCCCTTGCCGCACCTATTGCCCGCTGGTTGGACGTATATTTGAAGACGACCAGCAGCAGCACGCCGACTACAGCCGATATTATGGTGTTGCTAAGCCAACCCGGCATAACGGCAATAAAGCCGAAGAGCGTCCGCCCGGCGGCGTTCACGGGTACATTTATCCAGGTTATAAGCTGTGCCAGGAAGTTTATCACTCGATATACCCTAATCCGCGAAGCTGGTCGGCGACCTTTTCGTCCGCACCGGACGACTCGTGTTTGCTCAGCTCCTCTTCGATTATGTGAGTGACGAACTCTTCGACACTGCTGTAGCCGGCCGCGGCAGCGGCGTCTTTGGCCCTGCCGTAGAGGTTTGAATCGATTTTTATTTTGGCCATTCCCTTCCTTTCCGTCAAGTGTATCCGGGCGACTCAGGTCCCGAGGATATTTCCGCCCACCATCTGCGATGGGACCTTCAATCCGAATTCCGTAAGAATAGTCGGTGCCAAATCGACCAGAGCCGGATTAGCTGCCGCAATCGGTTTATTGCTGAACAGAACGCCTGGCAATTCGGCGACGTCGGCGCAGTGGTCGGCGCTCCAAGCCGAGTCGTTATCGCACAGGATTGCACCGCCCATACCGCCCAGACAGGTATCCCAGGAGGCCCTGTAGTCCCGGCTGTAACCAATAATGATGTCGGGCGCCAATTCGGTCGCAGGGCCCGAATAATCCTTATCCGAACGATGGGCTTTGTGAATGATGCGCCTGCCGTTTTCGTCGGTAAGACCTTCGAGTTTGGCAGCCAGCTCTTTTACGTAAAAGTCATACTCCTCGCCCGGCTCGACCGTGCCGTATATCTCCCTGCCTTTGAGATTGATGTACAGCCCGTTTATGCCCAGCCCGTATGCCTTTGTTCTGGCCCAATCGACGTCGGCGAGAACCGAACGGGCGTCGGGCGGATAAAGATAGCCGTTTTCCCGCAGCCAGGTATTAAGGTTAAACTGCCTCTTGAAATTGGCGAAACCGTGGTCGCTCAGAACGAGAATGGTCGCCTTGTCACCGTACCGACTCAAAATCATTCCCAGAACATCGTCCATTTTCGCGTAGAGTTCGTGGATGTGTGTGAAGTATCTCTTCGCATCGGCGTCGGAGCGAACCGGATGCTTCAGTTCGGAGTCCCACCAGAACAGGTGCGACTGCAGGTCCGTGCTGGAGAAGTAGAAGAACAGCAGGCCGTCGTCATAATTCTTAATGGCGTAATCCAGCAAATTGAGCCGTTCCTCGAGCACGTACGTCGCCTGGGCGACATACTCCTCGTCGCTGAAAACCTTATTGGAAAGGGCCTTGTGGTCTTCCTGAAAACCGGTGGTGTAGAATAAATCGAGACGCTGCGAAATCTCCTTTATAAACTCGGGCGGCTCGGTAACCTTCAATACCGAATCGGACGGGTCGCTGTTGATGGGGCTGACGTAAAGCCGGAAGTTGTCCCTGACCTGCTGAAGGTAAAACCTGCATATCCCGCTCACGTGCTTGTCCGGCAGCAGCGCCGGCGTCGCCATATCGAAATCCAGCTTTATCCATCGGCTCCACTGACCCTGCCTGAGGAGAACTCTGTCTTTTTGAATCTCTATCAGGGCCGCATTGGCCTGCGTATCCCTGTGGACAACAAAATCGATGGTGCTGTCCTCGGGCTCTATAAGGAAGCTGTTCACAGGCCCAACCAGCTTGGCACGTGCGGTTTCGTTCTCGAAGAACAGCATCGAGCGTTTACCGCCGCCCTCGTCTTTTGTCTGAAGCGGGCCGTCCTCGGAAAAGTGCTGATAGGTCCCGTATGTCCCTAATAAATCCGGCGTCCCTAAGCCGGCAAGGCACCGGTGGTAGCCGTACTTCGACGGACTCGGCGGATAGTCCGACGGCAGGTCGTAGAATGTCGAGTATATCTTGGCTTCATCTAAATAATCCCAGAAGGGCGTTCCCTGCCTTCTTAAAACGGTGGCGGGCGGCTTGTGATTGAAAGGCCAGAAGTCCAACTGCAGCTTATAGTCGCCGACATCCCAGTAACCGGCGCCCGGTAGCGTTTCGGCCATCGAGAAGAACGGGACACACTGTTTTTCGGGATGGCGGTGGATGAAGTCAAAGATACCGTGCGAGCCGGGCCCGGCGCCGTTGATGAAGTTAGCCCAGGCAACCGGGCTTTGAGGCGGTATGCTGGTACCCAGGGCGCTGAAGCCGCCCCGTCTGCGGAGCTTGTCGAAGTTGGGCAGCTTTCCCGCATCCATAAGCCGCCGCGACAGGCGAGGGTCCATCCCGTCAATGCCTATCACGATAACTTTCTTTGCACCCGAATGGATTCTACCTGATTCTGCATACGCCGGATTCAAAAACAGCCCGGCCCCCGCCGTCACTGCCGCCGCCGATTTTTTCAGGAACTGCCTTCGGTCAATTTGTCGCTTTTTAATAGCCATCTTAATCACCTCCCGGCTGATTGGCCTGTTGTCCTCCCGCAGCCGGCTAATCCTTATCAATTATACAAAACCAAACCTCAAAAGTAAAGCCCTTTTAGAGATAGCCCAGCGATTTCAACTGCTCTCGCTGCTGCGGCGTAAGCATTTGGACGCCGTCCTGCGTTTTCGGTTGCTCTTTGTCCATTCGGCTAATCCATCCTGAAAGCAGTAATCCCGGTTCCCCGCTCTCTTTGCCGGATTTGCCCGCCCGGGACCACCGACGCTTCTCATAAAAAAACATACCCCCTTAGTCATTTTTTTCGTTGGCTTGTTGTCATTTCCACTGCCAGCGGTTTGCCGTCCATATACTTGGGGACATCCACGCCGAACATATCGAGCACGGTGGGGCCGATATCCATCAGCCGCGGCTTTTCCGTCGCAACCGGTCGATTGCAGAAAAGAACACCGGGAACAAAGGATGGGTCAATGCAGTGGTCGCCGCTCCAGGCCTTGGTATTGTCGTGGAAAACCTGCCCCGTCACCCGGCCGATAGCGGTCTCCCACGATGCGCGGTAGCCGCGATTGTACCCGACGAGCAAATCAGGGGCATTGCCCTTGTAAGGCCCGTCGAACACCTTCAGCGAATTGTAAACCTGCTTAACAGCCGGCTGATTCCTTTGCGAATCCATTAACTTGACCAGTTTGCCGGCGATTTCATCCCGCAGTTGTTCGGCCTCGGCGCCCGGCTCGACTATGCCTTTTGCCTCCCTGCCCTTCAAATTAAGATACATCCCCGTCAGGCCGATTGCATACGCCCGCGTCTGCGAGAAATCGACGGCGACCAGGTTCTTCTCGCCGCGTTTGTTCTCTATAACCTTCAAATACCCGGCCTCTTCCAGCCAGCGGTTCAGGTCAACGCCGTAGCGAAAGGTGTTAAAACCGTGGTCCGAAATTATCATAAATGCGGTATTTTTGTCGTCGCATTCATCCAGCACCCTGCCTACCATAGTGTCCATACGTTTGTACAAATCTTCGATAACGGTTCCGTTTGTATTTCCCTGCTTCGACCTATTGGCGGGATGCTCCGGGTCAATCTGACGCCAGAACGTATGCTGCAGGCGGTCGGTACCGTCAAAAACGCACACCACCAGCCCCTGTTTGACCTTATCCAGGGCGTCGAAGAACATCTTTTCCCGTTCGCCGTCAATCTGAATGCTTTGCTGGACAAAATCGTCGTCATCGATAAATTTTTCATTGAGCGCCCAACTGTCCTCGGCCAGGCCCAGCGTCGCAAAAGGCCCCTGCCGCTTGGCAAGATACGTCGAGAAAATGGACGGGAAAGAAATGGGCATTACCGGCTTTTCAGGGTCTATATTTATCGGTGTAACGTACAGCCGAAATCGCGGCTGCACCTCTATAAGCAGAAACTTGCAGATGCCGTGAACCTTCATACCCACACCGGTCTTGAACGCCACCTTCACCCAGTCACTGTACTCGCCTCGTTTCAGGAGCCGGCGTTCACCGCTAATTTTAATCTCAGCGGCGTCATCGCCTTTGATTTTTACCACAAAAGGACACTTCAATACCGCACCGTCCGTACGAAACGGGTTTACAGAACCAATCAGCTCGGTCTTTATCGTGTCGTTGTTTCTTGTAACGTAAAAACGCTCGCCGCCGGTGTGCTCACCGTCGCCTTCGGTCTCGGTGCTGTAGAACGAAAACATCCCCTGGGTCCCGCGAAGGTCGGGCACACACATCGCCGAAAGCTGAACGCCGTAGAGTTTTTCAGGCGGAAAGGTAATGGGTACACGAATGACGCTACTGAATATACCGTGCTCGCCTAAAGTCCTCCAGAACGGCTTGCCCTTGCGCAGGAGTCGAATGTCGGCCCTGCCGAGCGGAATCTGGAACTTGCCGATGGTAACATTTCGCCGGGGGCCTCTTATGTCGGTGGAGCTTAGTTTAGGCATGTATGTTTTCTTGTCGCGGGTGAGAAAGTCGAAGATGTTGTGCTTGCCCGGATTCGAGCCGGTCTGAAACGACGACCAGGCCACCGGCGACATCGAAGGAACGGTCGTGGCAAGGCGCTTGAAGCAGCCCTGCTGCCGAAGCTTCGCAAAGTTCGGAAGCTTACCTTCGGCAAGGAACTTCTCAGCTAAGTTCGGGTCCATACCGTCAAGACCGAGGATTATGAATCTCTTGACACGTGCCCGTTTGAAGGCGTGTCGATGTTTTATTGCGCGGATGACGTAACGTATCGGCCAGGTGAACAGGGCCAGGACCGCCGACAAAATTGCGGCGAACATCGCCAGAAATGACCCCATCACGGCAAAGCCCGCCCCAGGCCCGATGTAGGCCTGCGCCGTGCCCGACAGGGCCAGGACCAGCACCGCCGCCAGGACCAAAATTTTCAGATTGTGACTATTTTTACCAGCCGGCATTTTTCTCCCGATTCATTCCAGGGTTTGTGAACTATTATAACAAATATAGCTATGGCTGTCAAGCGGACGGTCAATCAGAGCCGGGGACGTACGGCCTGAAGACTCCCGTCCGGTTAGTCTCGCAGTCGGCCGGGGCAAAGGTTATGTTCCTGAGCCGCTTGTCCCCAAGGGACTCATCCGTGGCGGGATTCACAAGCCGCAAAAAGCAGCCATAAGCGCCGCGATTGCTGTTATAGACAATAACCAGGTTGTTATCGCCTTTAACAAGCTGCCCGGCCTTATCTTTTACCAATTTGCCGTTTAGAAAAATCCGCTCTGCATTTTTCTGGCACGTGAACTTGACCGGCTGGGCAATCTCCGATTTGACCGAGCTTTGCAGCAGGTAAATCATCGGTGTCTCGCACATCCACCTGCCGAAGGTGCGGATTACCTCGCCGCTGAGATAGGGCCTTGCGTGGGGGCTGTCCTTCGGGTCGCGGACCCAATCGTACAGTATCCCGTCCGGCATTTGCCAGGAGTATTGCCAGGGTTCGGTCGATAGTTTGCCCGCCTGAATATCCGAAACTATTCTGTCCATATCGATGCGCTCGTTCAGGACTGGGCCGAGCCGAAGGAATCCGCCCTGCGGAAAGGATTTGTCTTCAGCATTATTTTTTACCTTGCAGGTTGCATAAAGTCGGCCCGCTTTGCCGCCGGTTACGAAATCGACCTGGGCCGCGTAATAGGCGCTGCCGGCGGTGTATCTGTAATCATCCGTAACGACGGTTGGTTTGAGTTCATCTATGATTTTCCTCCCGGCTTCGATTGTGCCTGCTTGCCTGCGTTCTATTCCTTCTTTCCATCTCAGGGGTAGCCGATAGGTGATTCTGACGTTGTCGAGCGTCTTGCCGGTCTGGTTATCGACTGTCAGCCGCAGCTTCGCATTAGACATACACAGTAGCGCCCTTAGGTTTGCAAAGTCGCTGTCCTGGTCGCTGTCTTTGAGTTGCAATCGATTTTGCTCGTTGTTGACAAGGCCTATTTTTTCTGGAAGCTTTCGGCTGCGGTCCTGGTACAGGTTAAAGAGATATTCGCCGCTTTGCCTCTCCGAGGGCACACAGTCGGCCGTTTCACAGGAAACCGAAACCACATCCTCACGCTTAACGCCCTTCACCGCAAACGTCAACGGCGTTGGATAATTGACCGCTAAAAGCTCGGGCCGCTGTAAGTGAATCTTCAGAACAGCGCCGTCTCGCTGCGTTGAGATTGTGCTGTGCAGAAGCTGGTAACGGTAGGCGGCATAGTCGTTCTGATTGCAGTACCACCAGTCGGGATTGTGACCGTATTTATCGAGGTCTTTCTCGAATTTCGCCCACATCTGCGGCGTGCGGTACCAGACGTGCATAGCATACGAGAGATTCGCATACTTTTTCTGAAAGGACTTGTCCTTCAGGGCCTTTTGGGCAAAGTCGTCGATATCCCTGCCGTCGTTCGGCATAATGGGGCTCAGAATCAGATCCGTTTTGAGGGTCTGTTCGTATCTCTGGTTGACGATATTGTAGAAGCCGGCGCGTTCCAGCGCCCGGGTTATGTCTTTCTGGATGGTTTGTTTCTCCATCCTATTGTAGTAATCGCAATAGGAAAAGGCGTGTGAGTTGAGCAGCGTATCGGCCGCTGCCTCCCACATAACGCGAATGCCAGCCACTTCCTCGAAAATCCTGTTGCGATTTAAGTAGCTCAGCCGGGGGTGCATCAGCGAATGGCCACCGATGGAATGGCCGCCCTCCAGCAGTTTCCTCGCCGTGCTCGCAAAGTCATAGTAGCCGTCCTTCAAGCTCTTGCCGTAGTCGTACTTCGGGTCTAAATAGAAATCCGTCTTGAAATCGAAGTCCCAGCTCGCATTATGTTGGTCAAACACCGCCGGTTTCGTGACCTTCCTTGCATTCAGGTAGAAAGTGCCCTTGTGACCATGCTTTGTAAGGGTATCTCGCATATCCATATCGTGAGCATTATTATCGTCCCACCTGCTCGAAATCGACCAGGTGTAACCGTTGTACAGAGGCGTAATCACAATTTGCGCATTCGCCGCCGCCTGTTCGTTTCTGAAATGAATCACAAACTGCTGTTCGTATGTTCTGACTGGAAACTCGAAGCCGAAAACATCCTTCCCGCCGGCGCTGTCGTCCGCGACGGCGTTTCTGCCGGTCAAGGCCGCTACAGACATCGCCAGCGTACAAATGATACGTGTCCACTTCATAGTCTTGTCTCCTGCCATTTTAAAAATATTCAGTAACTTTTTTGGGGGGTCTAACATTTAGTTGCTATTATATACTGCTCTCGATTGAATTTTCCCGTT
>CAZPDW010000033.1:0-16255 GCA_964585535.1 uncultured Pirellulales bacterium | reverse complement strand
GCCCTCGCCATCGAAGGAGGCCACTACGAGCTCGACTCTCGCACCGCCCAGCCCCTCCCCCCGCCGCCACATCGCTTCAGAAGAGGTCGCGGCGGGCCGGGCCGCCGCGGCGGTCGTGGTCCTTAACAAACACAACACGCCACTGCCCTTGCTGTTGGCCCTGCCCTGCTGTCACGCATAGCTCTCGAACTTGCCGAAAATCATCTTTCCCGCCGACGTCTGAAGTGAGCTGGTTATACTTATCATAACCTCTTTGCCTATCTTGTTGCGGGCATCTTCGACCACCACCATTGTCCCGTCGTCAAGATAGCCCACCCCCTGCTGCGGCTCCTCTCCCGGCTTGATAATCCGAACCTTCATCCCCTCGCCGGGCAGCGCAATTGTCTTGAGTGAATTTGCCAGGTCGTTGATATTCAGCACGTCAACCTCACGAACCGCCGCAACCTTGCTCAGATTGTAATCCGTCGTTACCAGCCGGCCACCGCAGTTCTTGCTGAAAACTATCAGCTTCTGGTCAACCCCTTTGACATCCTCAACCTCCTCGACAACCGTATCGTCAATCGTTATATCGATACTGCCGTCCGACTGCATCTCCTTGAGTATATCCAGCCCGCGCCTGCCCCGGTTGCGTTTGAGCTTGTCCGCCGAATCCGATATGAGCTGCATCTCGTTCAGGACAAAACGGGGGACAATCAAAGGCGCATCGAAAAGTTTGCTCTTGTACAAATCCGCTATCCGCCCGTCGATTATCGCCGACGTATCCAGAACCAGAGGCCTGGCCCCCTTCGTCTGCTTGGTAAACTCGACGTATGGAATAACAAATCGAACGTCGTCCTTCGTCCGCATTACAACTGCAATGGTCAGAAAACACACACATATACCCATCATCCACTTGATTGCGCTCACCGCATCGGGCATCAGGTTCACCTTGTATGAATCGGCTATCATGTCCACCGCCGGCGCCAGAGCACCGCTCACCAGCAGCCCCACGAGAAGGCCGAAAAATACCCCTGCCAACGCAGTGAGCCTCTTCTTCGGCGTCAATACGTCCAGAAGAAAAACGAATATCGCCATCCCTATTCCCGTCCACGCAACCGTCCAGAAGCTCGCGGCATTACCCTCTCGCGTAAGCGTCTCACCCGTCAGATTGACAAACAGAACCGCGCACATAACAAGCGCGAAGATACCCCTGAAAATCCAGAGCAGCATATCTATAATACCTCCAAAAAAAATATGATATAGTTCGGCGTTCTTAACTTTCGTAAACTACAATAGCATTGTACCTTATGTTTCGTCTCTTCTCAAAGCCCAAATTTCCGCCCGAAAAATCCGCCGTCTCCGGGCACACGCAACTCCCAACCCCTTGCCCGAAACATACGCTTGCGTACAAAAACCGGCTTGATAACAAAACCCTGTTTTATGTCCCCAGAAGAGCTTCGGCCCGCTGAGCATCAGCCGAATCCACCATAACCACCATTTTGTACACACCATCGAAAACCATCCCCGAACCGGCTATCTCGTTGACGTCGTTCTCCGCAAGCGTCTTCAGCGCATCCGCCGCCGCGCCGATTCTATCTTCACCATCAAGAATAAATCCCGCCACCTGCCGGTAATTCAGCTCCGCTTGTTTCGCAAACGCCTCAAAAACCCCCGGTTCCTTCGCGCCTGCAAATACGCGTCCGCGATTGTTCCCCAAGGAAAATGCCGCAAAACATTGATAATCCACCTTTGACAGACTGCTCTGCGCCAGAAACCTCTGCAGACTGCCCGGCTTGTCCTCGATATCGACACTGTGCATAGTAATTCGTGTTACACTCATATTATCGCCCTTTCAATTTGAACCGGCAAAGAGTAAAAACCCTAATCTATTCAGCAGTTCTTTTTTGTCAAGATGAAACTTTTTGCCTAATGTTTTGCCGTTTTTCCGGGCTTTTTCAACTGCCCTGCGACCGCTGCCGTCGCCTTCCGTATTTTCTCCTCATCGCCAAGATAGTAATGTCTCACCGCCCTCATCCGCCCGTCAAGCTCATAGACCAAAGGGACACCGGTCGGAATGTTAAGACCGCTAATTTCCTCGTCACCGACCGAGTCCAGGTATTTTACTATCGCCCGCAGGCTGTTGCCGTGCGCAGAGACCAGCACCTTCTTGCCGGCCTTCAATTCCGGCACTATCGCCTCATCCCAGTAAGGCAGCACGCGTTCGAGCGTAGTCTTCAGCGACTCACACGCCGGCAGAACCTCTCTCGGCACATCATCGTATCGCCGGTCGTGACAGGGATGCCGTTCGTCCGCCTGCGAAAGGGCCGGCGGCGCAACATCGTAGCCACGCCGCCACTGATGCACCTGCTCAAAACCGTACTTGTCCGCTGTCTGCTTCTTGTTCAGTCCCTGAAGCGCACCGTAGTGCCGCTCGTTCAGCCGCCAGGACCGCCGAACGTCTATCCACATAAGCTCCATATCATCCAGTATCACCCAGAGCGTCCGTATCGCCCGTTTTAATACCGACGTAAAGGCAACATCGAAAGTATAGCCCCGGCTTTTAAGAACCTCGGCAACCTCGTGCGACTCGCGCAGTCCCTTTTCCGAAAGGTCCACATCCGTCCAGCCGGTAAACCGGTTCTCAAGATTCCAGACGCTTTCGCCGTGCCTTACAAACACAACCTTTACCATCTGCTCACACTATTCGAACAAGCCCTTCAAGCTCCGAAGAAGACCACATTGCCGCTCATCCCAAAAACAAACCGCCTTTTCAGGTCTTCCTTCGGCACAAGACGACCGCTCAGCCGTCAATTAGAGGTGCTTGTTTATCTGCTCGTAAATCAGCCGCGATTTCGTCTCACTGCCGAACAAACCTATCCTGATACTCAGCTTCGTCGTCCCCTCAGCCGTTGACATCATCCTTATCGTAATCTTTTTGTCCTGGGCGTCTCGCGCCACCACCTTCGCCGAAAGCGCATCCTTGCTCTTCTGCGTCACCGAAAACCCCAGCTCGTCGGTCGCCTTCAAAACCGCCGCATACACCTTATCGATGTTCGCCGTCTTGACCGCCTCCAAATCCCCCCTGATATACGCCACCGTCCCCGCCGCACCGGCCCCTACCGCCGCAACAACACAGCCCTGAACCAATGCCGCTCCTCCAAGAAGCGCAATCAAAAAAACTTCGTTCCTTCGCATCTTTTGCCTCCTTTCAAAAAAACCATATCTGAAAACCGGCTCGCAACACTACACCATCACATCTGCCCTGTCAATACCGCAATCCCATACCAAACATCCCCCTGCACACACCAACGCCGTCGTTGGACGTCCGTCGTTAGACGTTCGATGTTGAATGTTCGCTGTTGGGTGTTCCCTCTTGAATTTCCTCCCTCGCAGCGAAACTCGGCTTGCCCGTGCATCTCCGTGTCACCGCCAGCACGTCACCAAGACTATCTGCTCGGCTAATTTTGAGTACAAAAAAAAGAGATAACTCTTTTGGCAATATGGAGTTATCTCTAAATAAGCATAGCGGGGGGAGGATTCGAACCTCCGACCTCCGGGTTATGGGCCCGACGAGCTACCAGACTGCTCTACCCCGCGGCCAAAAACAATTAAATTCTCACAAAGCATAGCAAAAGACACGTTACCTATCAAGGTAAAAATCATAGATTCCGGCGAATTTTGGCGGCAAGTTTTTCAGCTTTTCCCGGCTCGTACGAATATGCCGGCCAGCGGTTAAAGACATCGTCGCCGGCCTTTCTCGGTATAATGTGAAAGTGCAAATGCTCGACAACCTGCCCGGCAGCCCTGCCGTTATTACACAGAACGTTATAACCGTCCGAACCCATTGAAACAGAGACGGCTTTGGCAATTTTGCCGAGCCGCGAGGCGATTTGAGCCAGCAACTCGGGCGGGCAATCGTGAAATCTCTCGAAGTGCTGTCGAGAAATTACTAAGGTATGGCCGTCACTGACAGGGCCAATATCGAGAAAGGCCACCACAACATCATCTTCGTAAACCTTCGTGGCGGGAATCTCGCCTGCCGCTATCTTGCAGAAAATACAACCGTTTGCGCTCATAGGACATCCTTTGGGAAACGCTTTTTATTGTTCCCGGTCGGGTGCCTCGGCAGTTTCGCCTTTCCCGGCATCGGTTTGAGGATGCTGCTCAACCTTGGCGGGGCGTTTCTTTTTGCCGGTTCGGGCTGCTTTTGATGGGCTTTCACCCTCGCCAAGCAATTGCAGCAGCACCAGCTTGCCGTTGTCGCCCAGCCGTCGCTGCGCCAGGCGAATAATTCTCGTATATCCGCCGGGCCTGTCGAGATAGCGGGGGCCAAGCTCGCTGAATAGTTTCGAAATAACCGTACCTTTTCTGACCGCCTTGCCGTCCTCTTCGCTTACTATATCACGATTACCAAGCAATGCAATTGCGCGCCTCCTGGCGTGCAAATTCCCTTTCTTCGCCAGCGTAATCAGCTTCTCAACGAATGGCTTTACTTCCTTGGCCTTTTCCATAGTTGTTGAAATAGTCTCATGCTGAAAAAGTGAAGCAGCAAGGTTGCGGCGCAACGCCAGACGGTGGCTGCTTGTTCGACTTAAATGACGTCCTGCAACTCTGTGACGCATATATCAAAATCCCTATTTAACTAATACTGCTGTGGTTGAAACGGCTCGCCGAATCCCCTCAGGTATCCACGTCGGTCATACCCAGTGACAGGCCGATATCGGCAAGCTTTCTCTTGACTTCGCGCAAGCTGGTCTTACCGAAGCTTCGAACCTTCAGGAGCTCGGCTTCCGTCATTTTAACCAGCTTCCCGACAGTCTCGACCTTCACCGATTCGAGACAGTTGTCCGCCCTTACGGACAGTTCGAGCTCTTGGATGGGCATAGCAAGTTTTTCGATAAGCTCGGTATCGATTGTTTCTTCGGGCTGCTCGACTGTGATTTCGCCGACGACGGTCTCTTCACCAATTTCACAATACTGGACAAAGGGGTTTATATGCTTTCTAAGAATCTTCGCGGCCTCGACAAGGGCCATATCCGGGCTGACCGTGCCGTTTGTCCAGATATCGAGTATGAGCCGGTCATAGTTTGTTCGCTGCCCGACACGCGTGTTTTCGGTGGAATACCGCACTCTTGTAACCGGTGAATAAACGGCATCGACAAGAATCTTTCCGATTTCCTGTTCGTATCTGTCGGCGTCGGCGATACGTTCCGAGGCGGGAAGATAACCGCGCCCGTTCTCGACAACCATCTCCATCTCAAATTTTACCTTTTCCGTCAGCGTCGCCACAACTCTGTCCTTATCGACAATTTCAATGGCGGGGTCGGCCTGAATGTCGCCGGCCGTTATCACGCCGGCCTTGTCGGCTGAAATCTTCATGACCTTCGGCTCTTCGCCCTTGAGTCGCATGGTAAGATTCTTGACGTTGAGGATGATATCCGTAACGTCCTCCATTACACCCTTTACGGATGTGAACTCATGGTCAACCCCCGCTATTTTAATAGAGGTCACAGCACTGCCCTCGAGCGAACTGAGCAAAACCCGACGAAGGCTGTTGCCGATGGTGGTTCCGAAACCCCTCTCGAACGGCTCTATGTAAAAACGACCGTATCTTTCGGTAGCAACTTTCGTGTCGCGTTCTACCCGCGTAGGTAATTCCAATCCACGCCATGTAACTCGCATATATGTCTCCTCTGACTAACAGCTATTAGTCATTTGCCAGTAACCACAAAATATAAAATCGAAAATAGCCAATTCACAAACTACCGTGAGCAAAATTCAACGACCAATTGTTCCTCAACAGGAATCTGAACGTCATCGCGGCCGGGAAGCGCAACTATGGTTGCCCCAGGCTTTACCCGGTCGAGCTGTAACCAGTTTTGTGTTGTAAAGTTGGGATTGCTCTCGAGCTGCTGTTTTATTTTCTTGGTGCTCTTTTCAGATGCCTTAACAGTGATTTTATCACCGATGCTTGTAGTAAAATCACTGATATTGACTTTCCGTCCGTTCACATGGAGGTGGCCGTGGGCGATTAACTGTCTTGCCGCCTTGCGAGATGGTGCGAAATTCAGCTTGTAAACGACATTATCCAGCCGTCTCTCGAGCAGCTGCAGCAGTGTCTCGCCCGTATTGCCTTTCAGCCGCTCGGCCCTGTGGAAATATCGCATAAACTGTTGTTCCAGAATCCCGTAGTATCTCTTGACCTTCTGCTTTTCTCGAAGACGGACGCCGTACTCGCTCACGCGGCCGCGCCGCCAGCCGTGCATGCCGGGCGCAAGGTTGCGCTGCTTCTTCTCGACGGGACATTTGGCAGTCTCACAACGAATCCCCTTGAGCATCAGCTTGACACCTTCGCGGCGACAGTATTTACAGGATGAACCAAGATATCTTGCCATCGTCTTTCTATTTGTCTCCAACGATAAAACTCATAAACCTCACAAACAGCGAACTTATACGAACCCTATATTCATCTCAGACCCGTCTGCGTTTGGGCGGTCTGCAGCCGTTATGAGGAAGCGGTGTCACATCCTCTATCGATGCGATACGCAGACCGGCCTGCTGAAGAGCGGAAATCGCCGATTCCCTGCCGGGCCCCGGGCCTTTGACTCTAATCTCTACTTCTCGCACACCGTTGCGCATAGCCATCCCGGCGCAGCGCTGAGCCGCCTGCTGAGCGGCAAAAGGCGTGCTCTTTCTTGAGCCCTTGAAGCCGACACTGCCGGCCGAACGTGCGCAAATGGTGTCGCCGTCCGGGTCCGTAACGGTAATCAACGTATTGTTAAACGTCGCCTTAATATGCACTATCGCCTTTGCAACGTTTCTTCTGATTTTTCGCTTACCGGATTTTGCCATTATTTATAGAAATCTCCGTTAGAGGGCTTCGCCCGGGCCTACGGGCGCATCACCTCATTTCCTTAACACCTTTTTTGCCCGCCACCGTTTTTCTGGGCCCTTTGCGGGTTCGCGCATTGCTCTGCGTACACTGGCCCCTGACGGGCAGGCCCCTTCTGTGCCGGATACCCCTGTAACAGCCGATGTCACGCAGTCGAGCGATGTTTTGTGAGACCTGGCGACGAAGCTGGCCTCCGACAATGTAATTGCGGTCGATAATTTGAGTAATCCTGCTGAGCTCGTCCTCGGTAAGCCGGCTCGCCTTGGCGCGTTCCTCGACCTTTGCTTCTTTGAGAATCTGCTTGGACGTATATTTGCCGATACCGTGGACATAGGTCAGCGAAATCCATATCGATTTACTGTCCGGTATATCAACACCAACTACACGTGGCATAACAACTCCTTACCTCATTTCCAAGAGCAACCGACAGACAAAATCATCCCTGTCGCTGTTTGTGGCGGGGGTTGGTACAGATTACCCGCACAACGCCTTTGCGACGAATGATTTTACAGTTTTCACATATACGTTTTACCGAGCTTCTTACTTTCATTTTCTCATTTTCCGTTGGTTTTTATTATTTCAACGTCTCACAGCTCGACCTTGTTAATTGCGCAGGACAATCCGGCCCCTGTTGAGGTCGTAAGGCGACATCTCAACCGTAACGGTGTCACCCGGCAAAATTCGGATGAAATGCATCCTCATCTTGCCCGAGACATGGGCCATAATTTCGTGGCCGTTCTCCAGCTTCAGCCTGAACATAGCATTCGGCAGGGCCTCGGTAACTTCAGCCATCAATCTTATCGCGTCCTTCTTTACCATAACCTGTTATCGTCCGGTCAATACTTCACAGCCGTCACGGGTTACCGCAATCGTATGCTCAAAATGAGCCGACGTTTTTCCGTCTCGAGTAACGACCGTCCAGCCGTCCTTCAGGGTGCGCACTTCGCCTGTCCCGCTGTTAATCATCGGCTCGACCGCCAGCAGCATACCCTCTGCGAGCACAAAATCGTCAGTCAGCATATCCCTGCTGACAAAATTCGGCACCCGCGGCTCTTCGTGCATCTCTCTGCCGATACCATGGCCTACAAAGTCCCTTACGACGGAAAAACCGGCCGACTCGGCGCATTTCTGCATCCGGGCCGCTATCCGGCTCCACCTGACGCCCGGCGCTGCTGAATCAATAGCAATTCCACGAACGCTCCTCGTAACGTCTATGAGCCGGCGGTTCTCATCGGATATTTCACCAATGCCAAACGTAACGGCGGCGTCACCGCAGTAACCGTTAAGCCGCACGCCAAAATCAATGCTGAAAACGTCTCCGCTTCTGAGCACGACTCTATCCGATGGAATACCATGCACAACCTGCTCGTTCAAAGAAGCGCAGATAGCACCGGGGAAGGGCCTTCGAGCACGCGGGTTGGTAACGCCTTTGAACAGCGTCTCTGCGCCGGCATCAGCCGACATCTGTATCGCTACCCTGTCTAACTCGGCAGTGGTTACTCCCGGCTTTGAAATCTCCTGCAGTTTTAAAAGAACATCTCCCACTACCTTACCGGCCTTGTGCATCAACTCAATTTCTCTTTTGCTGCGAAGCGTTATGGCCATCTATATTTATCGCTCAAACCAGAGCGCCCAGTTTCTCAAACAATTCTTCTTTCACAACCCCGGCGTCACCGTCCGCATCGAACTCATAAAAGCTGTTCTTCTCTTTGTAATAATCCACCAAAGGTGCGGTCTGCTCATAGTAATTCTTCAGCCGGCTCCTGACAACCTCGGCGGTATCGTCAGGACGCTGAACAAGCACCGTCCCATCGTGGTCGCAAATCCCATCTACCTTCGGCTTCATATTGTCAATATGGTAAACGGCGCCGCACTTCGGACAGCTTCTTCTGCCCGTTATCCTTTTGATAACGACGTCGTCGCTGGCTTTTAAATTCATAACAACATCAATCTTTTCCCGGCTCCGCGCCAGTAACTCATCAAGCTTAACGGCCTGGTTGAGCGTCCTGGGAAAACCGTCCAGCACGTAACCGCTCTTCGGCGCCCCGCCGATTTCATCTATCATCATCTCGACGATAAGCTCGTCGGGCACAAGAGCCCCAGAATCCATATAACTCTGCGCCTGTCTGCCCAGGTCGCTGCCTTCGGTCCTGTGCCGACGCAGGATGTCACCGCTTGACAGATGCTCCAGGCCGTATTTGTTAACTATAAATTTACACTGCGTTCCCTTGCCGGCGCCGGGTGTACCCAACAGCACTATTCTCATGCATAAGCTCCTTTTATCCTGCCGGTTTCGCTGAACCCCTCATAACTGTGCATCAACAGGTTCGCCTCAATCCGCTGTACAAAGTCCAGGGAAACGCTCACTACAATCAAAAGTCCCGTGCCGCCGAGGAACGTGGCCACTCGCCAGTCAACTCCTAACAAAATCGTAATAACGGACGGCACGACGGCGATTATAGCCAAAAAGGTGGCACCGAAGTACGTTACCCTTGTCATTACCGTCTCGAGGTAGTCAGCAGTTCTTCGGCCAGGCCTCAGACCCGGGATAAAACTGCCGGAATCTCGCAGACTCTTGGCCATCTCCTTCGGCTGAAACTGCACCGTAACCCAGAAGTACGTGAAAAGAAAAATCAGCAGCATGTACAGCACGCTGTAAGTATAAGCGCCAGGACTCAAGGCATTCTGGACGCTAAGGAAAATCCGCGAGTCTCTCACCACCTCTATGTGGGCAAACTGGCTGGTTATGACCGGCAAAAAAGTCATAAACGCCGAAGCAAAAATTATCGGCATAACACCGCCGTGGTTCACCCGAAGAGGCAAATAGTGCCTCTGCCCACCATAAACACGCCGGCCTCGCATCTGCTTGGCCTGTTGAATCGGTATTCGCCGCTGACCCTGCGTAATCAGTATCGCACCGGCAACGACAGAGACAAAAGCCAGTACAAGGAACAGCAATTTCGCTGGCCCGACACTGCCCGCCGGGGCGCCAAACCTGAAATCAACGTTGTGCCACAGGGATTGTAACGCCCACGGCATCCTGGCGATAATACCCGCCATTATTATCAAGCTGATACCGTTGCCTATACCGTACTCGTCAATCTGCTCGCCAAGCCACATCAGGAAAACTGTCCCGGCTGTCATACCACAAATACCTAATATTACCGCTTCCGTGTACATCCCCGGATAAATGAACTGACCGAGGATACGCATATACATCATCGCCTGGATAAGACATATAAAGACGGTAAGGTAGCGCGTATATTCCTGAATCTTTTTGTAACCGGTCTGGCCTTCCTGACGTAATTTCTTCAAAACCGGGACTATCTCGCCTAAGAGCATCAGAATAATCGACGCCGTAATATAGGGCATAATCCCAAGACCGAACAAACTGCTGTTACTCAGCGTCCCGCCGGTGAACATCTGCATCATCTCGGCGGCCCTGCCGAACGGACTGTCCGTGTCGCGCGCCCCCACCGCCTGCGCCATTTTCTCGAGGTCAAAACCGGGATTGGGTATATGAAAACCTATCCTGTAAATCACCAGCAGCGCAATCGTGAACAGAACCTTGTTTCGTAAATCAGAAACCCTGAATATGTTAATTAGTGCTGCGAACATCTTTTTCGCTCTTGAAAAAAACCGTGTTCATAAGGATTATTGACAGTCGGTTATATTACCTGCGCCGTACCTCCGCAACCAAGAATTTTTTGCTCGGCGGATTTACTGAACCTGTGCGCGACGACCTGCAGCTTCTTGCTGAACTCGCCGTCGCCGAGAATCTTTACCCTGCTCTTTTTACCCGCTACCAGACCGGCGTCGGAGAACTGCTCCGGGCCGACCGTGCTGCCGTCGTCAAATCTTTCAAGCTGCGACACGTTGACAACCTCGTAGCGACGGGCGAAGTTGAAATTACTGAATCCGCGCTTCGGAAGCCGGCGGAACAGAGGAAGCTGGCCGCCCTGGTAAAGCGATACCAACATCGCCCCCGCCCGGCTGCCGGCGCCTTTATGACCCCGACCGCACGTCTTGCCCCGGCCACTGCCGGTCCCCCGGCCAATGCGCTTCCGCGGCTTATGCCTGCCCGTTATAGAACTTATCTGTAAATCAGACATTAAATTTACCACCACCTTTTCACAGCTTCAACTTTCACCCCTCGAAGGGATTCTATTGTTTCCTTGCTGCGAAGTTTTAGCAGCCCGCTCATCGTCGCCTTGACTACGTTCTTCGCCGAGGTGCCGCCGTATATCTTCGTAAGAACGTCCTGCACACCGGCATATTCCAGCACCGCCCGGGTGCTTGAGCCGGCTATAACTCCGGTCCCGGGACTGGCTGGAACAATAATTACCTTCGTCGCTCTGTACCTTCCGGTCACCTGATACGGTATCGTCCGCCCCATCAGGGGTATCTTGTGCAGGGATTTCTTGGCATCCTTTACACCTTTTTCGACCGCCAGAGGCACCTCTTTGGCCTTGCCGTAGCCGATGCCGACCGTCCCGGCCCGGTCGCCAACGACAACCAGCGCCGCAAAACTAAAACGCCGACCGCCCTTGACCACCTTTGAACAGCGGAAAACCTTCACGACCGTATCTTCTAACGGAAATTCGTCCTGACCAGATGATAAAACCGGTTCTAACGCCAATTCATTTCTCCAAACAAGTCCATACCCTTAAATGTCTTCTCAAAACGCCAGCCCACCTTTTTTCGCCGCCTCGGCCAATGTCTTGACCCTGCCGTGATACTTGAATCGACCCCGGTCAAAACAAACATCCTGTATGCCGACACCAAGCGCTTCCTTTGCTAATGCTTCTCCGACCACCTCCGCCGCCTTACTGTCGCCTGTCTTCTGCAGCCGGTCTCGCAGACTCCTGCTTCTGGTGCAGGCCGATACGAGCGTGACGCCGGCCACATCGTCGATTATCTGGGCGTATATGTGTCTGCTCGACCGAAATACGCTCAGCCGCGGCCTGACCGGAGTCCCGAAAGTCTTCTTTCGTACGTGATACTTACGCCGTAATGCCGCCTTTTTTATTCCTTTATTTGCCATTATTTTTGCTGATATACCTCGATTATACCGTCCCTGATGTGAATGATTTACCGACTTTGCGCCTTACGTGCTCATCGGCGTAACGAATCCCCTTGCCCTTATATGGCTCGGGAGGCCTGAGCCGGCGAATATCGGCGGCAAACTGACCCAGCAGGTGCTTGTCGATGCCGGAAACACTAAACCTGGCCGGAACGTCGTTGCCTCTGGTCGCCGGCGCCTTGATGCTCACCTTTATTCCCTTTGGAACCAACACCTCCATCGGATGGCAGAAACCAATCTGAAAAACCAGCTTGTCGCCCTGCTCTTTGACGTTATACCCCGTACCGTATATCTCCATCTTCTTCTCAAAACCCTTGCTGACTCCCTGAACCATATTGGCTACCAGAGCCCGCATAGTTCCGTGAAGCTGCCTGTTTTGCCGGACGTCCGGCTTATCGTTTTCAACCGCTATCTTCTTTCCATCCTCGTCAACCCTGATACTTATGAGAGGGTGACAGTCCATTTCCAGACTGCCGAGCGGCCCGGTCACCTTCACATGCCGGCCCTTCAGCTCAACCCCGACACCAGCGGAAATATCAATCGGTCTTTTCCCAATACGACTCATCAGCTCACCGTACAAAGTATTTCGCCGCCTACCTTGGCTTCTCGGCAGCTTCTGTCACTCATCACACCCTTACTCGTGGAAACAATAGCTGTTCCCATACCATTCAAGACGTAGGGCAAATCATCCACGGACGAATAAATTCTCCGGCCCGGCTTGCTAATCCGCTTAATTTCCCCTATGACGCTGCCGCCCTCGGCGCTGTACTTGAGACTAACTCTCAAGATTCCCTGCTTGCCGTCGTCAATTCGGTCGAAATCTTCTATGTACCCCTCCTGCTTCAGGACTGCGGCAATGCCTGCACAGATATTCGAGGCCTTTATATTCACCTGTTCTCTGCCAATGCGGGCCGCATTGCGAATCCTTGTCAGCATATCTGCTATCGGGTCACTTAAGCTCATGACTTCTTTCTCTTATTCAAATATTCCTGTTCCCAGGCACACTGTTACCAGCTTGCTTTCCTTACTCCCGGTATCTTCCCTTCGTTGGCCAGAGTCCTGAAGCAAATTCGGCAAATCTTGAACTTCCTGTAAACGGCTCTCGACCTGCCGCAAAGCTCGCAACGCGTATATTGCCTGACACGAAACTTTTGCTTCTTCTTCACCTTGTTCTCTAAGGCCTTTGTTGACATCTGTACGCTCCGGGAATAACCTGCGTCCGTCTTTTCAAAAATTACATTCGCATCTGCTCTGTTACTGATTTTCCACAGCCGATTTCCTGAACGGCACTCCAAACAACGTCAGCATCACCTGTGCCTCTTCGTCGCTCCGGGCCGTTGTCACAAACGTTATATTCATACCCTGCTGAAACTCCACCTTTGCAGGATTGATTTCGGGAAAAACGCTCTGCTCGCTCAGCCCCATCGAATAGTTGCCTCTCCCGTCAAAGCTCTTCGGGTCAAGCCCGCGAAAATCCCTGACACGCGGTATCGCCAGACTAATCAGACGGTCCATAAACTCGTACATTCGTTCGCCGCGAATCGTCACCTTCAGACCGGTCTCATTGCCGGCCCTGACCTTGAAATTCGAAACGCTCTTCTTGGCCTTGCACACCAACGGCATCTGCGCGGTAATCATCATTAGGTCCTTTTTGGCCAGCTCGATAAATTTCTTGTCCTGAACCGCCCTTCCGACTCCCATCGAAACTACTATCTTTTCAACCCGGGGCACAGCCATAGGATTGCTGTAACCGAACCGGCTTCTCAGCTCCGGAACTACCTTCGATTTGTATAAATCTCTCAAACGCGCCATCAAAATACTCTATCCAACATTAAACTCATCCATCCGCCGCAGGCGGATACCACAATTTTGCGTTTTTAGTTTTTATCTTTAAGCTACTTACGTGCTTTTTTAACAATACCTATTTCTGTGCCGTCCACAGTAACCCGCTTTTTGCTGCCGTCTTTACCGAGCTTGAAGCGGATGCGGCTCGGCTTTGATGTCTTTGTACTCACCGGCAGAACATTGCTTATATGTATCGGCTGCTCGACATTAATCTGGCCTCCCTGCGGATTCCTCGTCGAAGGCCTGACGTGCTTCTTGGCCAGATTGTGCCCCTGGACAACCACCCTGTCCTTTTCAGGAATCACACGCAGAACCTTGCCCGTAGCTCCCTTGTTGTCGCCGGTTATAATCTGAACAATATCACCTTTTTTTACGTGCAGAGCCATTTCAGCTAAAACCTTATATCATTGTCGATTCGCCGTCCGCCCGGGTCACACAACTTCGCTGGCCAGCGATATAATCTTCATATAGTTTTTTTCCCGCAGCTCACGAGCAACCGCTCCGAAGATGCGGGTCCCTATCGGATTGCCGTCACCGTCAATCATAACCGCCGCATTACTGTCAAATCTGACGTAACTGCCGTCGCTGCGCTTGACCGGGCTTCTGGTACGAATAATAACACACTTGTGAACCTTTTTGTCGTCCAACTGACAGCTCGGAAGCGATTTTTTGACGGCAACACACACAACGTCACCAACCGACGCAACCGGACGACGAAGCTTGCCGCGCGAGCCGCCCTTGCCCAAAACCTTGATGCACAACGCCGACTTAACGCCGGAGTTGTCCGCTATCGTCAACATCGTTTCCTGCTGTATCATTGCCGCTCTCTAATCCTGCACCAGCTTATTGCTCAACCGCCTTTTGTACGACTCGAACCAGGCGAAAACTTTTCGCTTTGCTGTAAGGCCTGCATTTGGATACTTCAATAACGTCACCTATGCCCGCCTCATTGCGCTCGTCATGCACTCGCAGCTTCGTCCTGCGCCGCACGTATTTTCCATATCTCGGATGCCTGACCTTGTAATCTATCGAGACACTAATACTCTTGTCGCCGCCCGTGCTGACGACAACTGCATTTATCGTTTTCACTTTGCCCTGCTGCATTTATAACTTCCTTACCTGCCGATTACCTGCGGCAAACTACTACCGCTGCCCGTCGGCGTCACACCTCAACCGGCTGCGAGCTGTCCTTCCCGGATTATCGTCTTAATCCTCGCAATATCACGCCTGACGTTCTTGACGGCATTCGAATTTTCCAGTTTCTCGGTAACGGCCTGGGCCCGCAAATCAAACAGGTGCCTCTGAAGCTCTTCAAGCTCGTTCTCCAATTCGTCCGGACTCATCTCTCGATACTGCCCTGCTTTCATCAAAACCGTTCCTTACTACAACGAATGTCTTCGCTTGACAAACCTGCACCTTATTGGCATTTTATGAGCGACCCGCACTAACGCCTGCTTGGCCACATCCTCGTCAACGCCGCCTATCTCAAACATAACCGTCCCCGGCCTGACCCTGGCAACCCAGAACTCCGGCTCGCCCTTGCCCTTGCCCATTCGCGTCTCCAGCGGCTTCGAACTGACCGGCTTGTGCGGAAACACGCGAAGATATACCTTGCCTCCACGGTGAAGAAAGTGCGTCGCCGCAACACGACCGGCCTCGATATTCTTGGCCGTTATCCAGCTCATTTCCAATGCCTGCAAACCGTACTCGCCAAACGCAACGTAATTACCCCGGCAGGCCTTACCCTTCATCGTGCCACGCTGGCTCTTACGGTACCTAACTCTTTTCGGCATCATTGCCATTTGCTTAAACCCTTCTGAATACCAGGTCTATAAACACCCGGCTCTTGTCGGTAAATCTTAACTCTGTTCGGGGCTTTGCGGCTCTGTCGGCGCCGCTTCCTGCCTCTGTGCCGCCGGCGCCTCGCTTTTAGTCACCGGCTTGCTGTCCGGCGCTTGTGTCTGTGCGGCCTTACGTCTTGGTGCCGGGCCCGGCCGCCGGGCCGCCGTCCGTTTCGACGAACGCGGCTGGCCCACCGAACGCCGAGGCGCTCGACGCCTGTGCTGATGTCTCGTTTCATCCTCTTCGCCGAACTTACCCTTGTAAATCCAAACCTTGACGCCCACCGCCCCGTATGTCGTCCTCGCCGTCGCAACCCCGTAGTCAACGTCGGCATCCAGCGTATGCAGCGGGATACTCCCGAGCTTCTGGGTCTCACGCCGGGCCATTTCTGAGCCGGCTAATCGCCCGGAGCATATAATCTTGACCCCTTTGGCGCGGGCATTCATAGCCGATTCACAGTACTGCTTCATCGTACGCCGAAATGATGCCCGCTTGCAAAGCTGCTCGGCAATCGACGCGGCCACCAGAGTCGCGTCCAGGTCGGGCTCTTTTATTTCAATTACATTGACGTTTACCTTTCGACCGGTCAACAGCTCCAGCTCTTCGCGGAACTT
>CAZPDW010000032.1:0-17308 GCA_964585535.1 uncultured Pirellulales bacterium | reverse complement strand
GCACTCGGCTGCATCGGCGTTGATGACTCTATTGAGTTTTTTTGCTGCCTCTTGAGCTACAACCGTATTTATCTCAACCGCCCAGCACTCGGCGCCAAACCGCTCCTTCAATATGGCTGAAAATCCACCTTGGCCACAGCCGAACTCCAAACAGGTCTGCACTCCAGCAGGTATCTACTTCAGCATCTCCGGCCTGGAAGCTTCATAGTACCCTGCTGGTTTGTCCTTAAAATCAGTTAAATTAGCACCTTCAATGCCCAATGACGCTTACTCCTAACTTATCGGCAAGCTTTATTGTTTCGGGCTTGTCGATGATTATTGTTTTTCCCGCTTCGACGACAACGCATTTGCCTCCGTTCTCAGCTAAGCTGCGGACTGTCTCCGGGCCGACGCACGGCACGTCAAATCGCATGTCCTGGCCCGGCCTGGATGCCTTCAGAAGCGTCCAGTCGGGCGATTTGCAGTATCGACCCGCACGCTTAATCATCTCAGCCGTCCCCTCGATTGCCTCGACCGCAATGACGTCCCGCTCTTTGACCGCAATCGCCTGGCCTATACCCATCTCCGCGAGCTTTTTGACAATAGGCCAGCCGAATTCTATATCGCTTTCGGATGACGAACCAGGCCCGCGTTTGGTCATCGCCCCGGCCGTCGCCAAATGTTCCGCGCAGTATTTTGTCGAATCTTCCAGAACTATCCCTCCGGCGGCCAGCTCTTCGGCCAGGGCGCTCAGCACCGTCTCGTTGTGTTTGTCTTTGCCGCGAAGCCGCCAATACCATATTCTGAACGCCCGCCAGTCCGGCAGATACCGCATTATTCGCCACGGCGTGTGCACGCGGCCCTTGGCGATTCGCCCGGCCATTATCGCCCTGCTCACACCGTGCCTTCTCAGCTTGCGTATCCAGCTTCCCGGACGGGCAATCGCAGCGGAATAATACACATCGACGCTCTCCGCCAGGGCCGGCTCGGCGCTGTCCGCCAGGCCCACACAGATTAACTTCAAACCCGCCTCCCTGGCGCCCGCAGCTACGATAAAGGGCAACCGCCCATAACCTGCAATCAGCCCGAGAACCTCTCTGTTGCTCATTGTGCTCTCTGTCCCTATCGAAAACGCAACAAAATCACCGGCGCAAAACCACAACAACAGCTCCCTATTGTTGCTCTTGCGGCCCGGTTTCCTTCTCTAACGATGATGCAATCCGCCCGAGCTGCGACTGGATACTACGAATGGTCTGGCGCATCTCAGGAAGGTGCTGAACCATACCGTATGCCCTCTTGGCCTGGTTGGCGTCTATAGCCGGCGCTCCGAGCACCACCTTGCCGTCGGGTATGTTGTTAATCACTCCCGCCTTTGCCCCGATTGTTACGTTGTTTCCTATGCTTATGTGCCCTACAATGCCCACCTGGCCGCCGACCACACAATGGTGTCCAAGTGTCGTCGAGCCCGCAATGCCTACCTGAGCCACTAAAAGACAGTGAGGCCCTATTTTTGTCCCGTGCCCTATCGCCACAAGGTCGCCCAATTTGCTCCCCTGGCTTATGACCGTATCGCTCAAAGTCCCTCGTTCAATCCCGCAGCACGCCCCAATCTCAACATCGTCCTCGATTATCACAATACCAATCTGCGGTATCTTGTGGTGTGTGCCGTTGTGGCTCGCGTAGCCGAACCCGTCTTCACCGATAGTCGAGTTGGAGTTCACTATCACCCGATTGCCTATCCTGCATCCGTCGTAAATCGTAACGTTCGCATAGATTATGCAGTCGTTGCCTATTTGGGTGTTCTCTCCGACGAACACGCCCGGATACATTATGCACCCGTCCCCTACTCGTGCGCCGTCAGAAATCGTCACGTAATCGTGTATGTGGCAGTCCGCTCCGACTTTCGCACTGTCGCTGATTGATGCACGCGGGCTTATACCCACCTTCTTGTGCTTGCGGTGCCCGTGAAGCAGCACCATAATCTGCATAAAGGCGTAATACGGGTCGTCCGTTATCAAAAGCGGAACCGCAGTAACAAACGTGTCCCTGCCGACAATCACGGCGCTTGCCCTGGTTGTCTGCAGATGCCTCTCGTATTTGTCGTTGGTCAGAAAGCTTATGTCACCTTCGCCGGCCCGGCCCAAAGTCGCAGCCGACCGTATCTGCACATTCGAGTCGCCGCGAACGTGCCCGCCAACGTACTCAGCCAATTCCCCCAGCGTCTTCACCGGCATAGCTCGACCTTTATCTGAAATCTTCTGTCTTTCATTATCGTTGTCTCCGTCAAATTGCGGAGCCACGATACAAACAGGTGATTATAGCAGCTAATCAGGTCAGGTCAACCTCCTAATTTCGCACACCACAAATCCACCTCATCCGCAGGACCGCCTTATTTCAACAGGGCCTCGAGCACCTGTTTTTGCACGCCCTCCGAAGGCGCCTTGCTGAAGCCGGCATCCTCGCACCTGACGGTTTCAACGAAAGGTCCGACAGGCCCATAGACAGCCGGCTCGGTCGGGCCGAATACCACCACCGTATTCAGCCCCAGGGCGCCGGCCAAGTGGCTGATGCCGCTGTCGTTACCGACATACCCGTCCGCAGCGCTGAGCAGCCCCACAACCTCCGCCAGAGAAAGATTCGTTAAGCATTGCCCCGCATCGCTGATTTGCCTGAGCAGCTTACCGCCGAACCTCTCCTGTTCAGCCGGGCCTGTGAGAAAGACCGCCTCGATACCTTGTGACCTCAGGACATCCGCCAGCCAAAGAAAGTTGTCAATGTGCCAGCATTTTGCCGCTCCGCCGCTGCCGGGGTGAATCACGACCACCGCCCGGGCCCGCTCTAAACCCAGTTCGGCGAGGAACTTCCTGCCCGTTTGCACGTCCGCCCTTGTCGGTCTAATCAGTCGCCCCCGCAGGTCGCTTCGCCGCACCTGCGACAAAGAATTCTGGCCGCTCTGCCCGACAAACTGCTCGGCGTAGTACCACGTCAGGTGCCCGCGGTAATCTGCCGGCGGCTTCATCGACAGCGTCATCACCTCCGCACTGCGGCAGCAGTTCACAGTAAATATCAGGTTCTGCTCGAAATTGCCGCCCGGCTCGCCTAAAAATGTTACTATCCACGCGTAATTTACAAAACTGCTTATCAAAGGCGCCCCGTCGGGCAGGTCAAACGAATCCTTATCGGCGAACAGCTTGGCCAGCCCCATCGAATCTATCGACGCCACGCCATCCACGCACGTCCTGCCCGGAAAAATCCCTATGTACTCGGTATGGCCGACCATATCCACCCCGCCCAAACCCGCCGATTCCTTCATATACTCAGCCAGAGGAAGCGTCAGAATACTGTCCCCGAGGGCGCCGGCCAGCAGAATCAAGCCCCGCTCGCCACGCTGCACCGCCCGTGCCAATTTCTCTCTCAGGGCATCCACGATGTTGTTTCTTGGACCCATAGCCAAATACCACCAGCCCCTTAAGCCAAATGTCCATACGAACCGCTCTTGCCCTATTATACTATAATCCAAAGGTATGCGGGTAGGCGAGCAATTTATCTTGCTTCCTGTTGCGGAAACAACATTTTTGTCATTCCCGCAAAGCTTGTCCCCGCGAAAGCGGGGAGCGGGAATCTACAAGCTCGAAAGTTGGGTTTTGTTACAATGCCTTAATCTTTGGATACTTGCCTTCGCAGGTATGACATCGTCGGTTCTTACTTTCCGTAACAGATACTATCTTGGCAGGAAAATTATATTCAAAACCGCAAGTGGCTGAAAGTTATCGTGCTGGCTCGGCGGTTTGCTGCCCTCCCCGGCCGGTCAGGCCCAAAAAACAACCGGGGCCTCCCTTAAGGGGAGGCCCCGGACTGAAGCAAAATCAATGACTAACTTACACCCTCACTCGCAACCCCTTAGCGTTTCCTGCGAATCAGAGCAAGTCCGCCAAGACCAAGCAATGCGATTGTCATCGGCTCGGGAACTTCCTCGAACCAGATGTTGTCAATCAGAAGCGTACCGCTAATCGGTCCCGGAGGCCAGACCTGAGCGGTGCCGTTCATCTTCGGGTCGCCCGAAGCACCGCTGGTGTCGCCGGGCCCGTTGCCGAACGACGCAAAGTTCAGGCCGGTCAGATCATCGAACTCCGCGAGCGGACAGCCCCAGGTCACCCACATAACGGGGTTAACCGTGATATCCAGCCAGACGCCGTTGGGCTCAAGGCTCGGCACGCCGCTGTAATCATGGCCGCCCCATTCCCACTCGCTATCAGGGCCTATCTTCGCCGGAATCGTTTCGGCTGGAATCCACCACGCCGCACCTGAACCGGGGGCGGGAATCCACGTCTGCGAACTCCTTGAGGGATCACCAGTACACGGATCAGGAAGACCGGTGCCGCTGTACTCAAGCAGGTACTCTCCGGGCGGTGCGCCGGCTCCTACCGGCATCTGCAGCGACATATGCATCAGTGTCGTGGTAAGGTCACCCGCGGCAATACTGTTGATGTTATAGGCAGGCATAGTCATACCCATCTCTACGTGGTCGCTTTGCGGGTCGTAGGTCGTCGGGTCATTGGGCAGAGCCCAACCGCCGTTGTTCGTCCACACCCACTGCATATGCTGTGCACCCTGGGCGGAACCGCCTGCGGTTACCAATGAAAGAACATTGACGGTGCCGGGCAGGACTTGCCCGTCCCAGGGGACCGGAACCATCGCCGGCGTGCCCCAGTAGCTCTCGAAGTCGTCAATCACAGTGACAGTTCCAAGCGGATTGGGCGCAACAGCGGAGGCCACCGAAACAATGCTCAGCATTGCAACAAGAAAAAGTAACTTTTTACACATAATCTACTCCTCCTTCTTCTACAAAATCAAACTCTTCTCTTCTTTTGTTTTGGTAACACACCAAAACAATCGCGTTGTCACTCAGCACGCGCAACAACCCCTGACCGGACATTGCACCTGCGCTGAACGACGCACAAACACAACTTGACTTTCACCTCACCTTGTGCCTGCTTAACGCAACCGTTATTGTTGCCGGTTTTACCCTCCTCACGAGGGGCAAACCTTAACTTGTAATATCTACACAGTGTGGTAGCAACGCTACCCTTTGACTTACCCAATTTACCAGATTCGCTGCATAACTGTCAAGAAAAATCCCTTCGCCTGCCGTAAAATTTTGCCCCCGGCGGACTCAAAGACCGTAACTACTTGATTTATAAGGACTTACGATTTGCCCGATGCAGAATAATTTTTTGTATTTTTTAATTTTCGCCCTGAATTACCGAACAGGTACTTGCAAAATTGCATCTTCACAGACAAATGCGCATTGCCCGATAAAAACACTCCTGAAAGCAGTGCAAATACGCCCCGTTACCCCATAACGTTTGATTTTGAGTGTTGTCATTGCGAGGAGCTTGCCCCCTTAGGGGCGAGCGACGAAGCAATCTCAATCATTCGTGAAGTCGAGATTGCCACGGGCTGCTTCGCAGCCCTCGCAATGACAACTTATAGATTCAATGTTGACATACTGCTAATACCCTACCGGCCCGCTTTTTCTATCCAGCCGGCCCCGGCCACTCTGCTGCTCTGTCCCTCCCGGATATAGAACACCGCCAACTGGCCCGGCGTGATTGCCCATACCGGCTTATCAAACTCAACTCTAACCCTGTCGCCATCGGGCAAAACCGTGGCTTTGGCCGCCTTAGAGTTATAGCGTATCTTCACCTCCGCCTCGAAAGCCGATACCGGCTCAGCCGTCAGCCAGCTCACACCCGTCGCTGCAAGCCGCTTGTGCATCGCCTCGGCCTTCGGCCCAAGTACAACTGTGTTGCTCTCGGCATCAATCTTCACCACATAACACGGCCTGCCCATCGCAATGCCAACCCCGCGCCGCTGACCTATTGTGAAATGGTGAATTCCTTTGTGCTCGCCTAATACCCTGCCTGTGCCGTCAACAACGCTGCCGCCGGCCGCAATTTCCGGACAAAGCTCCTCGAGCAAGGCCGCATAGTCCCTGCCCTTTACAAAACATATCTCCTGCGATTCGGCCCTGCCGGCGGTGCTCAGCCCGAAATCGGCCGCCATCCGTCGAGCATACTCCTTCGAGTAGGCGCCCATCGGAAACAGTACATACGGCAAAACGTCTTTGTCAATCATAGCAAGGGCGTATGACTGGTCCTTGCGGATATCGGCCGATGTGTACAGGCCCGCCCGGCCGTCTGTTTTCAAAACACGCGCGTAATGGCCCGTGGCGAGTGCGTCAAAGCCCCTGCTTCTTGCAAAATCCACTAACCGACCGAATTTAATGTCCCTGTTGCACACCACACACGGATTGGGTGTCCGGCCGGCCCTGTATTCTTCGCAGAAATAATTGATAATCTCCCTGAATTCTCCCCGAAGGTCCAGCACAAAAAGCTCTATTCCAAGCTCCTTTGCAACCGTCTCGGCCTGTAGCTGCGAGTTCTGTGAATAGTCGCTTGTTATCATAAAAACGCCCGCACAGTCAAAACCATCCCGAAGCAGCACCGCCGCGGCGGTCGAGCTGTCAACACCGCCGCTGAGCGCAACCAAAACTTTTTGCCGATTATCAGCCATCCTGACCTCAAATCTCTGCCGGCCCCTCCTGCAGAGGATAACTGCTCAATCCTGTGGGTATATGATGATGCGGTCGTGAACAATTGTTATCAAATCGGCCTTGCCGTCGCCGGTCACGTCGGCGACCTTCAGCTCTCGCGGCTCAACCGTTATCTGTCCCGGCCGCCTGCCTGCATCCCGGTAGCTCTTCTGCTCGAACACCTTGAAACGCATCGCCGGGACAACCCCGCCCTCGGCGTCGCGGGTGAGTATCTCGATATTGTTGCGGTTATACTCAACCATAATTATATCAACCAGGCCGTCGCTGTTTATGTCGCCGGCTGTCAGATTGCCGTAACTGCCGTCCTTTATCTTCGTCTCGTAACTGAACTGCTGCTCGAGATGTTCCTGCCCTCTGCCGCCGGCAGGCGGGGTGATGAGCGCAAGCTTCTCGCCGTCGAACAGCACTATGCTGCTGACAACCCCGCCCGTCAACGGCTCATAAAGCATCTTCACGCCGCTTGCGGCGTTCCACCTGCCGACGTCCAGCTCTTTGTCGAAGCGGTACGTCCCGTCGTCGGCTTTTAGTATCTGCAATTGCCCCTTCTGACCGTCCAGCAGCAGTATCTCGGGCGCATTTGCCGGGCCCGACGAATCGATATCGAAAACGCCGACCGCCGAGACCCTGTTCTCGGTACTCCTGGCGTTGTACTGGTCAATGACGGTCCACTTATGCCCTTTCGACAGCACCACGCTCCTTGCAAAATTGCCCTGCGCCACCAAAAGCTCGGCGCCTTCTTTGCCGTCCACGTTCGCGGTGGTAACCGCTCGCGGGCTGGCGTCCTTTATTAAGCTGAACTGCGCCTGCGCCGAATCGAAGAGCTCAAATTTCCTCGGCTCAACCTGTCGAATCAATATCGGCAGCTCATATCTGACAAAAATCAGAACGTCCTTCAGCCCGTCCTGGTCAACGTCGATGACCCGCAGGGCTGCGGGGTTGGAAGCCAGTTTGCCAAGCTCGACCCGGCCCGGCGTCTCCCGCCGCTGCGAGTTTGGCTCGGCCGGCTCTTCCGCCGTTGCCGGCACCGAATAAACCACGTCAAAATACCTCTTGTTGCCGTCGGCCTTGGCTGCATAAACGCAGTCCACGTCCCCGTCGCCGTCGATATCGCAAAGCTGCATCGCCAACGGTTCGCCGCTCAGCGCGACCGGCTTAGGGAAAACCAGCCGGTTGTTTTCAAACTTGCTGATACCGATTATCTTTTCCTTGACGCTTAGAATCCCCAATTCGCTTCTGCCGTCGCCGTCAATATCCGCCGCTGATAAGCTCTTGGCATCCGCGTATGCCGGAAACCTCACCGGCTCGGCTAAGCCCAACCGTGCGAGCTGCCTGTAAAACAAAACTTCGGCGCCGCCCGGCTCGCTTATCACGACGTCCGTCAGGCCGTCCCCGTCAAAATCTCCCACGGCCAGGTCGCGCCGTTCGCTTGCCTCGCCGTATGCAAGCGGGTAGAACAGCTTCGGCCAGTCCGTATCTTCCGCCTGCCTGCCCGTAAGCTTGTAGCATATCAGCCGTTTGCTCACCGCATCGACCGTTAGCACCTCATCGCCGCCGATACCGTCCACATTCGCAAGCTCGAACGCCAGCGGTTTCTCAATGAAGAAATGTACGTGAGGACCCAACTGTTTGTTGGCAAGCCCGAAACGAACATCGAGCGGCTTGTCATCGCCCTGCGTTACAAGAACAAGGTCGTTGCGGCCGTCACCGTTGAGGTCGCCGACCTCTACCGACACGGGCCGAGCGGCAATTGCGTACTTGACCGGCTCTGCCAGCGAGCCGTCCTTTCGCTGCAGAATGATATACACCCCATCGTTGCCGACGCAGACCAAATCCTCGGCGCCGTCTCCGTTGAGGTCGGCACACGCCAGTGCGGCGGAACTTTGTATCCCGTCGTCTATCGTTATCTTCTTCCGCGTACGCCACTTAAGGGTCCTGCTGCGCCTCTGCTCCGCAGTACGCGGCCTTTGCAGCAATATGTAAAGACCCCTCGGCTCGCCGTAAAACGCCAAATCTGTCAGCCCGTCCGAGTTCAAATCCCCGCATACCAAGCTATATATCCTCTGCGAAACCGGCACGGGCTGTTTGTCGAAGCGACTCGGCGAGACAAGAGCATTTATGTCAACGTCATTGGCGTCAACCGCCGCCTCCGGCTCGCCTGCCTCGATACTCTGCTTTTGGATAAGCAGCACTATTGCCGCTTTTCTGTTGTTTGCTGCCGCAATATCGTTGCGGCCGTCACCGTCGAAATCGGCCACACAGAGATTTCGTATGCCCCAGTCGAGCTTGACCATCTCTATATCGGCAAATCCGTAGTAAGCCGAAAGAGCATTGTCGTAGCCCTGTTTGACCGCCAAATCACCGGCCGGTTCACCCATGCCGCTGCACGAAGGCGCACCGGTTAGCGCAACAAAAGCGGCTGTCACCATTATTGCCCTTATTGACCTTATTGACCTCATAAGCGCTATACGATATCAACCAGCAGGTAACGCTGAACAAAACCCGGCTCGCCCTCGAAAACAATCTGATGGCACCGGGGACAGGTCTGGGCAAGAGGCCTGCGCCCTAATTCGGCGGTAAGACGATTTGCCCCCTGTCGTTGATTTGTAAAACACGCTGTGACGGACTTTTCCTGGTATGAAGCGATTGTCCGCAGGATGTACATCGCCCCCTTAATCGCCTCCATATATAAACCATTGTTTGCTCCTCCTTTTTTTGTTTCTCAAACATCACAACAACCACCATTTTATCAGCCCTGTGCTCAAAATCAAGGGGAAAATCCGATAATTACAGGGCATTGCCGGAAATTTCGATAACTATTGAAAACAGCCCCCGGTTCGTATATACTCAACTGCCGTTCGTTTCGGTGCCGAACCCGTTGCTACTCTGCGAAGTAATTCGCTACGCAGCACGAGCAGCTAAACCTGAGAATAACGGTGACTGACCATGCTATTGAGAATCGTCAATTTCATAAGAACCGATATCTGGCGAATGCGCCTGAAGGACTATTCTCCAAGAAAATCGTTCCTTATCCGGCTGCTCAGGATTATCATCCTTGCCGTCCGCGGCTTCGACGAGGATAAGTGCAAATTCAGGGCCTCGGCCCTGACCTTCTTCTCGCTGCTGTCGGTTGTGCCGGTAATTGCCGTAATGTTCGGTATCGCCAAGGGCTTCGGCCTCCAGGACAGGGTCGAGACGCAAATCGTCGCAAAAATGCACGGCCAGGAAGAAATCGCCGGCAAAATCATCGCCTTTGCAAAGTCCCTGCTCGAACAGACAAGCGGAGGCCTCATCGCCGGCATCGGCGTCGCCTTTCTCTTCTGGACCATCATTAAACTGCTCGGCAATATCGAAAGCTCCTTCAACGAAATCTGGGGAGTTAAAAAACCGAGGTCTTTCGGTCGAAAATTCAGTGACTATCTGTCCACAATGCTCATCTGCCCCATCCTGCTGGTTATGTCCGGCAGCACCACCGTCTTCGTCAGCAGCCAGGTGCAGCTCTTGATGCAGAAAATAGCCATTCTCGGAATTTTTGCACCGCTCGTAACGCTGCTGCTCAAACTTTTGCCCTATTGCACTCTCTGGATTGCCTTCACTTTCATTTTCATCTTCATCCCGAACACAAAGGTCCGGTTCCGGTCCGCCCTCATAGCCGGTATTGTCGCGGGTACCATCTTCCAGCTCGTGCAGTGGGCCTACATCAATTTTCAAATCGGAGCGGCTAAATACGGCGCTATCTACGGCAGCTTTGCCGCCCTGCCCCTGTTTCTGCTCTGGCTTCAGATTAGCTGGCTCGTAGTTCTGTTCGGGGCGGAGGTCTCTTTCGCACACCAGAACGTCGAAACTTACGAATTCGAGCCCGACTGTTTGTCCGTCAGCTATTCGTTCAAGAAGCTGCTCGCCCTGCTGATTGCACAGCGGCTGGTCGGCAATTTTTCAAAAGCCACCGAGCCCAGCACCGCCGCCCAAATCTCTCACGAGCTCGAAATCCCTATCCGGCTGGTACGCGAAATACTGTATGAACTAACTGAAGCAACTGTGATTTCCGAGGTCAAAACCGCTCAGGACAGGGAAACCGCCTACCAGCCGGCTGTTGATACCAACTTGCTCACCGTCAAATATGTCGTGGATGCGCTCGAAAAACGCGGCAGCGCCGACATCCCCGTCGCCAAATCAGAACAGTTGAAAAAGCTCGAACATTCCCTCGACCAATTCGCCCGGGCACTCGAAAACTCAGATGCTAATCTGCTGCTTAAAGACCTCTAACAAACCCGTGACGCCGACCGCAAAAACATACCCTGTACGCTCGCTCTTGCCTTTTATAGTGCTCCCGGTTGAAATTCCCCGTTCGTTCGCGGGTAAGTAACTTTAGAACAACAACTTGAAATCTCACTCGCGGCAATTTATTGCCCTGAAGGGTATGTTACTCTTTTTTCTTGCCGCCTAATAAGTCCTTGAGGCCACCTAAAACGTCTTTGCCGGCCTCTGTGGTCGTCTCAAGCAGCTTCTGCCCCTCTTTGGTTGCCTTCCTCCCCGCATCTATCGTTGTCCCAAGCCCCGAGCCGATACCCTTTATCATATCGTCCGGCAGCAATCCAACCCCCTGCTTTGCAACGCCCGTCGCTATCGCCGAGAGAATCTTGGCCGTAAGCATGCCCACGCTCAGCTTGTTGTCGCTGCCGAGGTCCTCCATCACTATCGGGTCTATCTTCATACTCACCGTATCACTTTTGCCCGGCACAGGAAGCAGCTTGACCTTGACATTCGTGTTGGTAATTTCAAGCTTGTCTATATGAAGCTTCTTGCCGGCCGGCTGCTCCTCGGCCTTTTGGCCCTTTGGCAGACGGTCTATTATCTCCTTCAGGTTGTTGCTCAGGCCCTTCTGCTCCATCGTCAGCTTCGCACCGTCTAATTTTATCTCCCTGATTTTCACGGTGTCGCCGAGCAGCGAACCGATATTAACCGCCACCCGGCCCTCGGCTAATTCCAGCAAATTCTCATTCGCATAGCCCTTGGGATTTTTGACGACCAGCCCCTCAATACCCACCTTGCCCAGCAGAATCGAAACGTCCACATCCTCTATGGTAACAGCTACTCCGAGCGCCTTGCTCGCCGCCGTCTCTACCGCACTCTTGATAGCACCTTCCCCGAACAGATAAAAAGCGACGACCAGAACCACCACCAGCCCAACAAACCCCGAGACAACGTAAATTGCGATTTTCTTCACAGCTTTCATTTCTTATCTCTCCAATAAACCTTAACCTGCTCCATTTCTACCGCCCGTTTCCAGCCGGCGGCCTAATCCTGTTTATCTTGAAATATACAAAGTGTTTCGCTGCGTCTTTCGATACGTGGCTTTTCCTCCGGTGTTGCTTCTTTATTTCTTCGACTCGCTCAGAATCCGTTTCCTCACCGAGTTTTACAAGGTATAATCTCTTGCCCCTGTACCCTTGCCCTTTTTCTACGAACATATATGCCGCCTTCGGATTCGATTCGAGGTTCAACAAGCTCAGCCGCTCGGCCATACTAAAGCCAATTGTCTCTTCATCAATTACGTATGGTCTGGCATAGATTGCCAATTCAACGTTGCCCTTGGCATCGCTCGTGGCCAACACACCCATACCCTCTGTTTTCTCAAAATACTCAGCCAAACCCACAATCGTCTCCCTTCAACATTATTTCCATCAATCCGCTCACACGTCCTCATTCAGAACTTGTACATCGCACCGGCCAAAATCGAAATCTTATAGTCGTCATCGACGATGGGACTGTCGGTGATTTCGTCGCCGAGCAGCTCGTAAGTAAAACCGGCGAATAAGCTCCACTTCTCGTCCAGCTTGTAACTCGCACTCAGCCCCGCAAACCAGTTCAAATCGGCTCCGGCATTGTAAGCCGGCCGGCCCGCCCGCACCTCGCCGCTGCGTACCCCGTAATAATAATCGGTAAGGTTACTGCTCAGCCACGCCAAACCCACAAACGGCGTTATGCCTAACTTATCCTCTTGAAGTGTCCTTGAATAACTGACACTGATCTCCTCACCATCGTATTCGCTTAGCGCATCTTTAAGCGCCGTAACCTTAAACGTCCCCCAGTCGCCGAACGCCGAAAACGTACCCCCGAGGTCGGCCGTCATTCGCCGCTCATCCATACCCTTGAGGTCGTCGCTGTCGTCCGGGTCGTACCCGTCGAATCGCCATTTGCCTATCCCGTCCAATGCCCAGCCCTCTCCCGCTAACATTCGATAGCCCGCCGTCGCACCCGAAACAAAAAACCGCCCGTTTCTGTACATAATAAACGGTATCGGGTACACAGTCGCGTCCATCCCCTTGTACGGCTTGCCTGTCACCACAACCGCCGGCCCAATTGATATTTCGCTCGCCTCCGCACCGGGGGCTGTTTCCTTACCGCTCTGCCCACGCACCACCTGCGCAAACGTTAATGCCAAAAGAATTGCGACCTCTTTGTTTTTCATTTGTCTTCTCCGTCCTTAATCGCCTCTATAAGCTTTTCGTCCACCTCGACCCCCAGCGCACCGGCCTTTTGCACATTCTCCAGTGCCGGCTCGAATCGCTTCAGGTTGTAATACGCATACGCAAGACCGAGATACGCATCGCCCATCTTCGGCTCAATACCGATTGCCCTGTTATAAGCGCTGACCGCCCTGTCGTATTTGCCCGTATTCAAATATGCCGCACCGATATTGTATTGAATCGCTGCATCCCTGCTTTTTAGCTCCGCAGCTTTTCCGTAGTATTCCAGGGCCTTGTTATACTGCTGCTTTGCAAAATAAACGTTGCCGAGGCCGACCATCGCTTCGGTCATATCCGGCTTTATTCTTAGCGCCTTCTTGTATGCCTCAATACCCGCCTGTGAGCTGCCCAACTTGTTGTAGCAAAGCCCTAATCCCCGGTATGCCTCGGCCAGATTACGCTTTAATCCCAGCGCTCTTTTGTATAGCGATACCGCCTTTTCACATTCTCCCGACTGCGCGTAAACGTCGCCAAGAGAGCTGTAAAGCCCTCCGTTGCCCGGCTGCCGCTCAATCGCTCCCTGCAGTGCCCCTTTCGCATCCCCGTAAAGCCCCTGTTTACTGTAAGCTATCGCTATGTTCCTGTAAGCATCCACAAAGTTCGGCTCGAGCCGCATCGCCTGACTGTACTCTGCGATTGCGTCACCGACCCAATTCTTCTCTACGTATGCATTCCCCAGATTGCAGTGCACCTTCGCATCCGCCGAGTTGATTCTGACTGCCGCCTGATACTGATATATCGCATCATCGACCCGGCCCTTCTCTAAATATATGTTGCCAAGATTCAGCAGCGACTCTGCCAGCAAAGGATTTATCTGGACAGCCCGCTCCAACGCCAGCTGCGACATCTCGGTATCCCCGATGTCCCGATAGACGTTCCCGAGATTGTTAAAGAAGCACCCTAATGACTGAAGCTTGTCAAGGTTGCTCATATAAATCCCGCCCTTGCCGTTCCGGGGTACCTTGAATCTCTCGATATAGTGCTCGTCCGATGCCGTACCTCCTTTGCTTGTCGTCTCGATATTGAAATGCACCCGTCCGTCATCGTACCTTACAAAAAAGTGTCCCGGCACAACCACGCCGTATAACGGAAGTCCTAATCGCTCGCCCATCGCTAAGTACAGAATCGACAAGCTCAGGCAATAGCCCCGCCTGCTGTCCATCACGGAATGCAGAAATAAATCGTCGGCCTCGTCCGCTTTCTGAACCGCTTTGAATCCAAGCTCGTCGAACAAATAATCGTTTATCTCGCCTATAATTTTGTAGTTTGCCTTTATCCCCTTCTTTTCAACCCGGCTGCGAATCCCTAACGCCATATCGTCAAGCTGCTGCTGGTATCGCCTGCCCGCAACGATGTCGCTCCACTGCTCCGAGACGATTAACGCAGCCGTGCCTATATCAATCTCGTCCGGCTCCAGCCGCAAAACCTGCCCTATCGAGCGCACGTAAAGCCCGCCCAGACCCTCATTTGCAAGCGGCTCCTGCCCTAAGCATTGAACCGCCGAAATCACCGACGCAAACAAAACCGCCACCAGCTCTTTTCTCATAACTCACAACTCAAAACTAAAAACTAATATCTCAAAACTCTTCCGCCTCCGCCCCGTCTTCAACCGCAATGCCGATAGCTCTACGCTTAAACAGGTCTATCTGTTTCCATCTGTTGGTTCTGAACCGCATATAATTTGCCGCCGCCATCTCCGCCACGCTTGCAATCCCCGCCATCCACGGCCCCGCCGAGCCAAGCCCGGCTGCCAGTTTCACTACCAAAAAGCCGCCCGCGCCCAGTATTACCACCGCTCCTATCGCTGAGGCCATCGCAAGCCATACCGTATCGCCCGCCCCGCGCAGTACACCGCTGTAAATCGTACGCACCGCGTGAAACACCTGATAAATTGCCGCCAATATCAAAATCTTCGCTCCTGTCTGTATTACTTTATCGTCAGAAGACCACACCCGCATAAGCTGCTCTCTGAATATCAAAAAGCACAGTCCCACCGCTGCAGCATAGACAATTGCAATCCGCATGCTCGTTGACGTCTGCTTAACGGCCGTGGCGATTCTGCCCGCCCCAATCGATTTGCCCACCGCCGCCGTCAGCGCAATCCTGATACCGACAATCGGCATTATCGACACGTTTGTGCACGCAAGTACCGCGCTCGTCGCCGCCTGTGCCGCCTTGCCGAACCCGCCAACCAACCAGAACAATATCGAACCCCATATTGCCACGTTGAGCATAAGCTCAAGTCCCGCCGGAACGCCCACCTTCATCAAATCCGCCATCTTCGCAAGGTCTATTCTCAGCGTGTCCCTGCTCTTGAACTCCCTCGCTACATCGCCGTTAAGGAATACCGCCATCCTTACAAAACTGCCCACTATTATCCCGGCAACCGTCCCCCAGCCGGCGCCCGCTATGCCCATCGCAGGAAAGCCGAACTTACCGAAAATCAACACGTAATTCGCTGCAACGTTGGTTGCCTGTGCGCAGAGTGCCGCATACATATTTATAACCGGTCGGTGTATCCCCATAAAAAACTCGCTGCTCGCCCAGACGCATATCACCGCCATATTTGCGTATAGCATTATCCGAAAATAAATCACCTCCAGGGCTGCAACGTCCGGCTCGTGACCCAGCGCCTCGAATATCGCCGGCCCCAGGGGCCAGCCAACCGCTAAAACAACCCCCGCATATATCAGCCCCATATAAATCGCCTGCCAGCAGTAGCTCGAACAGTTCGCCTTCTCTGCTCTGCCCAAACTCTGGCTCGCAAACGTCGCCACGCTCACAAATACGCCAAGGATAAACGCACCCGGTATGAAACTCACGAACCCCGCCGGCAGCACCGCCGCCAGGGCAGCCGTCCCCAATCGCGACACCATCAGCCGGTCAACAAGCTGCATCACCGTGAACGACACCGTCGTCACTATCATCGGCGACGCCAATCTCAGCATATACCGAAGACTCGTCTCATCGACAGCCACGCCGCCCGCCATTAGGTTTGACTTGTCACCCATCAATCGACTCTTTTTGAAAAAACGTCCGAACCGCCAAAAGGTAGCCGATTGCCCCCCGTTTTGCAAATGAATATGCTGTCACCACGATACCTTTGAAGGTAAAAAATGAATTGCCCGCCGAGAGTTACATCAGCTTTTCTCCGGCCAGCTCCGCCGTACAGCCGGCCACCTCGACTGTCTTGACCGCGTTTGTCCGACCGGTTACTATTTTCACTGTTCGTTTTTTTAACCCTAATTTCCCGGCAAGAAAATCAATAAGCGCTTTATTTGCCTTTCCCTTCTCCGGCGGCGCCGCTATCTTGACCTTCAGCATCCCACCCAGCACGCCTGCAATCACCGTCCTGCTCGAACCCGGCACAACCTTCACCTTGAAAATCACACCCCCATCCCTCTGCTCTATATTCAAGTTCGACATTTTCAAAAACGACTCGCTAAGCGGCCATATCTCACAAGCCCCGTGTGGTTTTTCTCTTATGCACTTTTGCTCTTCTGCACTTATGCACCTATGCTCTTGTGCTCTTTTGCTCTTGTGCTCTTGTGCTCTTGTGCTCTTATGCCCTTATGCCCTTATAACTCAATCAATGTTTTCTCGCAGGTTTGTACCGATGGCCATCTGAACGTATTTTTCAATCTGCTCCGCCAATTCGCCTAATGTCGGCAGTTGAAAATCCTCGTAATGGCCCAGCGCAAACTCGTTGTTAAGTGCCTTTTTCTCTATCTTGACGCGTATCACCGCCGGCTGGTTCGCACCCCTGCTAAAATCGCTGTCCTTGTGCTCGGTCAGCTCGACCCGCCAGTCCTCGCTTATAAACACAAGGCACTTGCCCGTATAGACCGCCGTCGGAAAATAATCCATTAACAGCTTCAGCGTTCCCATTGCTCACCACTCCAAATCACTGCCACTGCTCACAGGCCGCATTATATGCTATTCGCGCCCGACATTGCCAAATGAATAAACGCTGACTTCGCCAGCTTCCTCGCCCAAACGCCAGGACGTCTGCGCCTTCGAAAAATCATTCACAAAAAGCTTGATATCACTGCTTCCGTTGCCCGCTATATGCAGAAATTCGCCCGTACCGCTGGCCGCCATGCAGCCGCGAATATTTGCTCTTGCAACGTTCTTCAGCATTACCGCCGGCTCGCTCGCTCCTAAATGCGCCTGGCGACCGACAAAG
>CAZPDW010000031.1:0-17341 GCA_964585535.1 uncultured Pirellulales bacterium | reverse complement strand
CGCAGGCGGCGGTCATTTATCTTGGCCGGTCGTTACCGGCCGGCTCGAGCGACCTACCCGCCGGCGTATGCCCGGGCCGGGCGCCGGCTTCTTGGTCTTGCAGGCGGTGGGGTTTACCGTGCCGATACTGTCACCAGTATCGCGGTGCGCTCTTACCGCACCATTTCACCATTGCCTGAGCCGCCGAGGCGGCCATCGGCTGTGTATTTTCTGTGGCACTTTCCCGCGGGTTGCCCCGGGTGGCCGTTAGCCACCACCGTGCCCTGTCCTGCTCGGACTTTCCTCCGGTCCCGCAAAGGACCGGCGACCGCCCGGCCCACTCTTTCAGTTTTCAATTTACTATTTACAATTGATTATTGTTCAGCCAATCAGCGGTCATTATAGCAGAAGGCGTTTTATTTGTCACGGGTGATTTCGATGTGGTATTTGAAGTTTTCGTCGTCGGTTTTCGGGTAGTCGCTTCTGAAGTGTACGCCGCGGGATTCGGTTCGCTGTTCTGCCGATTGTGCCATAAGCAGGGCGACTGTGAGCATATTCTGGCACTGCCAGCCGGCGGGTGAGTCGAAGACCTTGTCCATAACGTATCGCTGCCAGAAGCTGATTATCTCCTGAGCTTCTCTGAGGGGCCGGGCGGTTCTGGTGATTCCGACGTTTCTCCACATAAGGGCACGCAGTGAGTTTTGGATGTCGGCGGTGTCGAGGCGGGTCCGGCCCGAGTGCGGGATTTGGTGCTTGAGGCGAATATGTTTAGGCAGTGCGGATTTGTCCGTGGTTTTTTTAGCGGCATCGTGTCCGGCGATTCGGCCGAAGACCAGCCCTTCGAGCAGCGAGTTGCTTCCGAGCCGGTTTGCACCGTGCAGGCCTGTCGAGGCGACCTCGCCGCAGGCGTATAGATTGTCGATGGTGGTTTTTGCATCGAGGTCCGTCTTGACGCCGCCGACCATATAGTGAGCGGACGGCCTGACGGGGATGAGGTCGTGCTCGAAGTGTATGTCGAAGCTTCCGCACAGTTCGGTGATGAGGGGAAATCGCTTTGCGAGGTATTCTTTGTCGAGATGTCTTACGTCGAGATAGACGTGCGTCGAGCCGGTTTTGAGCATCTGGGTGAGTATGGCCCGGCTGACGATGTCGCGCGGCGCCAGCTCGGCGTCCGGGTGGTAATCCTTCATAAAGGCGCTGCCTTTGCTGTCGAGCAGGATGGCGCCCTCGCCGCGGAGCGTTTCTGTGATAAGCGCCCTGGAGGCGCCTGCGACGTAGAGCGTGGTGGGGTGGAACTGCATAAGTTCGAGGTCTCGCAGCACCGCCCCGGCGCGGTATGCGATAGCGAGACCGTCGGCGGTGGCGACATCGGGGTTTGTGGTTTCGCGGTATAGCCGGCCCGCGCCGCCGGTTGCGAGGATGGTATTTTCGGCCCAAATGATTTGCCTCTGGCCCTGCCTGTCGCCGATGATGCCGAGGCAGGTATTGTCGGTTGTGAGCAGGTCGATGGTGTAGAAGTTTTCGACGATTTTGATATTTTCATTTTGCTTAACGCGTTTTATGAGCGTCTCGGCGATGGCCCGGCCTGTTTCGTCGCCGTGTGCGTGGGCGATTCGGCTCTGCGAGTGGCCGCCCTCGATGGTGGTAGCGATTTTGCCGTCGATAACGGCGAAGGGCGTGCCCCAGTCGAAGAGTTGCTTCACCAGTTCGGGGCCTTGCCGAACGACGAGGTTGACGGTTTTTCCGTCGCAGAGTCCGCAGCCGGTTTTGAGTGTGTCGGCGATATGTGATTCGAATGTGTCTGTTTCGTTTATTACCGAGGCGATGCCGCCCTGTGCGTGCCAGGTGTTGGAATCTTCGAGCGTCGCCTTGCAGACGAGCGTGACGTTGGAGTGTTTGGCGGCCTCGATGGCGGCCCGCATACCTGCGATGCCGGAGCCGACGATTAGCGTGTCGGTGAAGAACTGGTGTATAGAGGCCGAGTCGATATTTACCAGGTAGCGTTTTAACTCGGGCTTATCAGTCATTATTGTGGCCCTTTAGATTTTTTTGTGGGGTTGTTTTTGTCTGTAGTGTTTGGTTCGGGCGGGCCGATGCGTTCGAGTGTAACACAGTTCGGGAAAAGGTCGGCATCGTCGGCGTATTTGCGGACGAAGTTCTGGAGTTGTTCGGTGGGTGCGGTTAGCAGCGGATTATCGTCGATGGTGTCATACTCGACGGCGTTGGGGTCTCTGGCGATGAGCTTTTTGAAACTATCGTTGTCGGTAATACAAAGCCCAAGGTTCGCCTCGATGGCATCGAGTTTAAGGAACGTGTGTGTTGGTACCGCGAAAAAGGCGTTGTAACCCCAGGGCAGGTCGTTGAAGTCGCCTTTTTCGGAGCCCCAGGCCGGCTTGTTTGGGTACAAGTCGATAAACAAATGATTGTCGAGCTTGACAAGGTGCGCATCGAAAGAGCCCCTGAGGATTTTGTCTTTTGAGCGATGGTTTATAATCAGGATGTAAGCATTTTGTTCTTTCGGATGGGATTTGAACTGCCAGGTTTCGATGACGTTGGCGTCATTGGTATCTTTGTTCCAGGTTCCGAGCAGTTTCTCATCGAAGACGATGTCCTTTTCGGTATAGAGCCGGTGCAGCGAGAACAGCGGCACGCATCCAGCTAAGACAAGGGCCGGCAGATACAAACACAGTTTTGCGGCTTTCATTATTTGCGCCTTTGAAATCTTTCGTATCGACCTGTTTACAGGGCCGACACGCTATTCTATCACCTGTGCAGATAATAGCAACGAGGTTAAAGGCGATGCTTATATCTGAACGAAGTTTAAGCGGCTGGCGGGGAGAATTGATTTGCAATAACGTGGATTTGCAGGGATTATTAGGGTTATGGGTAAAAGAGGATATGAGGACAGGATGGTGAAGGGCCGGCGGCGGATGGTCGCTGCCGACCTTAAAGGCAGGGGGATAACGGACCCCGCGGTGCTGACGGTGTTAGGTCGGCTTCGGCGGGAGGAGTTTGTGACGGAGAGCTACCTGTCACAGGCGTATTCGGACGGGCCTTTGCCGATTGGCTGCGGGCAGACGATTTCTCAGCCGTATATTGTGGCGTTGATGACGCAGCGGCTTCGGCTGAACAGATACTGCGATGTTCTCGAGATTGGTACGGGCAGCGGGTATCAGACCGCTGTTTTGGCGAATCTGGCTAAGCGGGTCTATACGGTCGAGCGGCACCGGGAATTGTCCGAGGGCGCACAGGCGGTTTTAGCCCGGCTGGGGATTGACAACGTCGAGTATTATATCGGAGACGGCAGCAACGGCTGGCCCCGGAAACGCACCTTTGACAGGATTATTGTGACGGCGGCGGTGCCGAAGATTCCGCAGCCGCTGGTTGAGCAGCTTGTCGATGGCGGATTGATGGTGGCGCCGGTCGGGCGCAGCGGCGTGCAGCAGCTTGTGGTAGCCGAGAAGAGCAAGGGTACGATGATTGAGAGAGCCGTCTGCGACGTTCGGTTTGTGAAGCTGGTGGGCGAGTATGGATTTGGGGAATGATTATTGATGAGTGATTATTGATTATTTGCAGAGTTGCGTTGCGACAAAGACAGGTTTGGCCTTGAAGAGTGGATGAGGTTATGAGGCAGATAGTTTCAGGCAGACAAGAGGGCGACACGCACAGGGGCGAATTGGAGAACGTGCCTGTAGTCGATTCGCAGGCAGGGCGGCGTGGGGAGATACGTTTGGATATGCCGGTGCAGTATTTGAAGGGCGTGGGGCCGGCGAGGGCGGAGGTGTTTGCTCGGCTGGGTGTGGCGACGGTGGGTGATTTGTTGGAGTATTTTCCGCGGGACTGGGTATTTGCGCCGGAGCCGGTGAACATAAACCGGATGCATCCCGGCCGGACGGTTACGATAATCGGGCTGATTGAATCGACGGACTATCAGCCCTATCGCAGGGGCGAGATGTTCGAGGCGATGGTCAGCGACGAGACGGGCGTCTGCAGGATAATGTGGTTTGGCGGCGGGTATCTGCGGGGCAGGTTGGAGCCGGGACAGGTGATAATGGCGTCGGGCAAGGCCGGCCTTTATAAGCATCAGATTCAATTGACGAATCCCAAATGGCTGGTTGTGGATAAACCCGGGCGAGAGGCGTGGGAGTTTTTCAGCGGCGGCGTGTACCCGGCGAGCGGCCGGCTCAGCAGCGGCCAGATAAAGAAGATAATTCGGCCGGTGCTCGAAAGTATCGACTCTCTGGTGGAGGAGTTTTACAGTAAAGATTTTTTGCAGAGGGCAAAGCTCGCGGCCGGACGAGACGCCTTTCGATGGATACATTTGCCGCCCGACGAAGAGCGGCTCAATAAGGCGAAGCGCCGGCTGAAGTATGACGAGCTGTTCTTGATGCAGCTTGGCCTGGCGCTTCGGCGGTACCGCAGCAGGCATTTCTCGGCTGCGGCGGCAATGAAGTGCAGCGAGCGGATAGACCGCAGAATCAGGAGGCGATTTCCGTTTTTGCTGACGGCCGACCAGGATAAGTGTATCGCCGAGATAACCGCCGATATGGGCAGGGCTGAGCCGATGAACCGGCTGCTGCAGGGCGATGTCGGCTCGGGAAAGACGGTGGTTGCGCTGTATGCTGCGCTTGCGGCGGTGGCCAACGGCAGCCAGGTCGCCATTATGGCGCCGACGGAGATACTGGCGAACCAGCATTTTATCAGTATCGAGCGTTATCTGCGTAACAGCAAGGTCAGCAGGGCCCTGATAACCGGCGGGCTGACGGGCAAAAAGAGGACGCAGCTTATGGGGCGGATTAAAACCGGCGAGATTGATATAGTCGTGGGGACGGTGGCTCTGCTGCAGGCAGACGTGGAGTTCGACAAGCTGGGCCTGGTCGTAATAGACGAGCAGCACAAGTTCGGCGTTCACCAGCGCGCCGGGCTTCGCAAAGGCGCTATGCCGCACTGTCTTGTTATGACGGCAACGCCGATACCGAGGACGCTGGCAATGACGGCGTTCGGGGATTTGGACGTTTCGGTAATTAAACATTCGCCGCCCGGGCGGGGCAAGGTGGTTACCAGATGGGTGGCCCGTCTGGACAGGGCCAGGGCGTACGAATTTATACGCGAACGGCTGCGGGTGAAGAGGCAGGCGTATTTTGTGTATCCGCGGATAACGGCGGCCCAGGAGAACGGTGACATCAGGGCGGCGACGGACGGCTGGAAGCATCTGGCCAAAGAGGTATTCACAGAGTTTAAGGTTGAGCTTCTGCACGGCAGGATGAATTCGGAAAAGAAACAGCGAGTTATGGATGACTTTCGCAGGGGCAAAATCGACGTTCTGGTATCGACGGTGGTGATAGAGGTCGGTGTGGATGTGCCGAATGCGACGATTATGGTTATCGAGGGGGCGGAGAGGTTCGGTCTGGCGCAATTGCATCAGCTTCGCGGGCGGATTGGCAGGGGACAGGCGAAGTCGTATTGTTTTTTGTTTGCGGAAACGGACAATGAGGCGGCGAAGAGCCGGCTTGAGATGATGGAGAGGAGCAACGACGGATTTGAGATAGCCGAGCGTGATTTACGGCTGCGCGGGCCGGGCGAATTATTCAGCGCCAGGCAGCATGGCCTGCCTGATTTGAAGATAGCGAACATAGTCGAGGATTACGAACTGCTTGTGATGGCCAGACGGTATGCGTTCGAGATGGTCTCGGATGACCCGATGCTGATAAGGGCGGAGCACAGGAACATTCGCAGGGCGCTTCTGGGTAAGTTCGGCGATTCTCTCGGCCTTGGGGACGTGGCGTGAGCAGGCGGGTGGTGATATGCTCTAATGAATTATGTTGGAATTAGTCGAGAAAAAGTATAGAAGAGCCGGAACAGGCCCGCTGGGATAGTTTGACCGCTTATGCAGATAGTGTGCAGGAACAGACGGTTGGAGAAGGTTATATTCGGCGTCAATGTTGTGACGGCGGTGCTGGTGACGGTGTCTTTTGCCGTTTTATTTGGCTTTAAGAAGCCGTTGGTAGCGGCGAGGTTTTTGTATATCGCGCAGTACGCCCTGCTCGGTATATTCATCGCCGAAAAGGTCGTAAGGTTTTTCAACTGCCTTTCCTATCGGGAGTTCTGGCGGGCGAACTGGTATGAGGTTGGTCTGTTTGTCGGGCTTTTGATAGCGGTATTCGGGGCGGGCCGGTGGTTTGGACGCTCGGACGCCGAGGGGGTGCGCCATTTTGCGCTGGGGGTATATTTAGTTGTTCAGGTGGTGATAAAGGTCTGCCGGACGACGGTTAATTTAGCCGCGACCGGACGCAACCCTACGCAGACACTGATAGCGAGCTTTTTGGTCTTGATTTTGGCGGGGACGGGGGTTTTGATGCTGCCGAGGTCGTCGGCGAAGGAAAATAGTGGTTTTGTGGATGCGTTATTTACAGCGACCAGTGCGACGTGCGTTACCGGGCTGGTGGTGAAAGATACGGGGACGGATTTTAGCTTGATGGGCCAGGTAGTGATACTGTCGCTTATACAGCTTGGCGGGCTTGGGATAGTGGTGTTTGGCGCGGTCTTTGCGCTTCTGTTAGGCCAGGCGCTGAGCGTACGCGAGCAGGTTGCTATGCAGGATTTGCTCAGCGCGAGGACCCTTGGCCGAATAGGCAATATGATAAGTTTTATCTTTTTCGGGACACTGCTGATTGAGGGTTTGGGCGTTCTGGGACTGCGTGGGATGTGGCAGCAGGCAGCCGGCACGACGGCCAATATCGAGCCGTGGTTCTGCAGTATTTTTCATTCGATAAGCGCATTTTGCAACGCGGGATTCAGCTTGTTTGGCAGTAGCTTTATCGAATACAACAGGAGCTGGCCCGTTTATGCGGTGATATGTCCGCTGATAATTTTAGGCGGGCTTGGTTTTGGTGTTCTTTATGATTTGGCGAATATATCAGCCGACCGCGTGAAGCGGTTTTTCAAGAAGCTGTTCAGCAAGCGCTACCGGTTTTCGATGGAGGCGCCGAAGCGGATGCAGCTTCAGAGCAAGATAGTTCTTTCGATGAGCGCATTTCTTATCGTTGCCGGGATGTTTTTGATAATGCTGTTCGAGCGATATAGTGTGGGGGGTGATTTTAGTCATAATCCGGGTTTTCGGGGAGCGTTTTTTCAGTCTGTAACGGCGCGGACGGCGGGGTTTAATACGGTCGATACGTCGGCGATGTCGGCCTCGAGCAAGCTGATTTTGATAGTGCTTATGTTTATAGGCGGCTCTCCGGGTTCGACTGCCGGGGGTATCAAGACGGTGACGTTGGTGGTGGTGATAATGACTGCGGTGGCGGCGCTGAGAAAGCGCGGGGAAGTCGAGCTGTTCAACCGCTCGATACGGGTTACGGTTGTCGGCAGGGCGATAACGGTGACGCTGCTGTTTATAGCGGTTCTGTTCACGGCGACGTTTTCCCTGTCGATAACCGAGGCGTCGAGCGGTTTTGGTTTGATGGATATCGGGTTTGAGGCGGCCAGCGCACTGGGTACGGTCGGCCTGACGACGGGAATAACGCCCGGTTTGACTGTGGCGGGCAAGTTGATTATTATAGCGGTGATGTTGATAGGCAGACTCGGGCCTCTTACGCTGTTGGCGGCACTTACGTTTAATATCAAGCCGGCGCGTTATAACTATCCGGCTGAGGCCATAATTGTTGGTTAGTTGTCAGGCACTCGGTGGGTTTTTCGGGTCGGGTTTAAGGAGTTGAGATTATGAAGCGTTTTACGGTGATAGGGCTGGGACGGTTCGGCAAGAAGTTAGCGGTCGCGCTGGCGATGAGCGGGGCGGAGGTGATTGCCATCGACAAGGACCGCGAAGAGATAGAGTTGATGCGTGACCAGGTCAGCCATTCGGTTCGCTTGGACAGCACGGACGAGGAGGCGCTGAAGGCGCAGGGCGTCGATAAGGTGGATGTCGCAATTGTCGGTATAGGCCAGGGCCGGGGCGAGGGCAAGGGTTTCGAGTCGGCGATACTGACGGTGGTGAACCTGCGGCAGATAGGGGTGCCGCTGATATACGCCAGGGCCGAGGACCCGATAGCCGGCGAGGTGTTCTCGAAGGTCGGGGCGACGGACGTTATCTATCCCGAGATAGAATCGGCCCAGCGGTGGGCATATAAGCTGATAGCGCCGCAGATAGGCGAGAAGATAGATTTTGCGCCGGGTTACAGCTTGGCGAGGGTAAAGGCGCCGGCGAGCTTTGACGGCAAGAGCGTGATGGATTTGCAGCTTCGCCAGAAGTACAGCGTGAACTTAGTGGCGATAAAGCGCGGCGAGCACGGCAAGGCGAAGAAAGGCGAGAAGGGGGAAAAGAGCGGGATAATTAATGTGCCTATGCCGAGTACGGTGATTTATCAGGACGATATTTTGATGGTGGCCGGCTCGGACGCCGACCTGGCGAAGCTGCCGCAGCAGTAGAGTGGCAACTGGTGATATAGCCGGCGTGGGGGGATTAGAGGGTGCGGTATTTTCTGAGCATATCGAGTAAATTTTGCATATCCGGCGGCAGGGGGGCCTCGAAGGAGACTTGTTTTTCTGTGGTGGGGTGCTTGAATGTGATTGAGTGGGCGTGGAGGGCACAACGGCTGATGACGGGGTCTTCGGGTGCTGGCTGGGCGTCTTTTAGCTGCCAGGGATAGACGATTTTCCCGCCGTAGATGTCGTCGGCGACGATGGGGTGTTTGATATACGAACAATGGACGCGAATCTGGTGGGTTCGACCGGTTTTTGGGGTGAGTTTTAGCAGTGAAAAGCCGCGAAAACTTTCAAGAACTTCGTAAAAAGTGACGGCTTCTTTTCCGGTTTCGGGTCTGACGGCGTACTTTTGACGAATTTTCGGGTGAATTCCGAGCGGTACCTTGATGCGGTCAGCATTCAGTTCGGGTGTTCCGTGGACGACGGCGAGATAGGTTTTTTCGATGGTACGGTTGCGGAATTGTTTTGCGATTTTCCACTGTGCGGGGTCGTTTTTTGTGATGACGAGAAGGCCGGTGGTGTTTTTGTCAAGCCGGTGTACGATTCCGGGTCTGAGTTCGCCGAGTCCCGAGGAGAGCTGGTTGCAGTAGTGGACGAGGGCGTTTACGAGGGTGCCGTGGGTATTGCCTCGAGCGGGGTGCACGATGATGTTGGCCGGCTTGTTCAGGACAATAAGGTCGTTGTCTTCGTAGATGATGTCGAGGGGGATATTTTCGGGTAGAATTTCCTTTGAGGGCGGCTCTGGCAGCGTCACTTCGATTGTGTCGCCGGGCGAGAGTTTGAAGCTTTGTTTGACGATTTTTCCGTTGACTTTGGCGAGGCCCGTTTTGATGGTTTGCTGAATCACAGCGCGGCTGAAGCTGGCGAATCGGCCGTGGAGGTATCTGTCGATGCGGCGCTGCTTAATCGAGCTGCCGACCCGCAGTGTGAGGTTGTTGAGCTGCATTTGGTATTGTAAGTTGGGTTTTGGCGGTTATTTGCCGGGCAGGTTTTGTTCGGCGGTTGTGTCCGGCTTTTCAAAAAGAAACGTATTTGCGTCGGCGGCGCCGGTCTGAGGCGGCTGCGGCTGTGGTTGGACGGTTTTGGACTGGGCCGGTTTGGGCGCCGGTTTGAAGGTTATATCTTCGGTGAAGTCGTGCATTATTTTGATGCGCTGTTCTGCTGCTGCGGCGGTCGCGGTTCCGTCGAAGCGGGCATCAGCTGCGATTTGCCGGTAGATTTGTTTTGCCTTATCGAAGTTGCCAAGCTCTTCTTCACAAAGCCCAAGCCCGAATTGTGCAATTGCGGCAACGGCGGGATTCTGTGTGGATTTCTGCAGGGCTTTTTGGTATAGCTTTTTGGCCTTTTCGGTTTGCTTTTTGATGTCTTCAGGTGTGGGGCTTTCGAGCCGGTAGTGCAGGTCGCTCCGGAGGGTCTCGGCTTCTTTTGCGTAAGCCAGGGCGGCGATGGAGTTTTGCTTCGTGTTGTTTGCGAGCGTGTCGAGGTTGTCGCCGATTTGCTGGATAAGCATATAGGATATGTCGGAGCCCTGTGACTGGGCCTGGAGTATCCGAGCTTTTGTCTGGGGCAGTTGTGTGGCGAGTTTAGTGAGGGCAGCTCGCTGCCTGGATGCGACTATTTTTTCCGTGTAGAAGTAATAGGTGGTGTAGGCGGCGAGGAAAACTCCGAAGACGGCGACGTAGATAATGGTTCTGAGGTTTTGCCTGGCCCATTTTGGGATGTTGCCGAGCCAGTCGGCAAGCTCGTTGGTCTTTAGTTCGTGTCGATGTTTGGCTTTCATATTTATCTCCGTTTATCAGTAGAAAAGTTTCAGATGCTCGTGACAATTTTGTTCGAGCCGAACGGGTGTGATTTTAACACAGATTGTTTTATCTTGCAACGGTTTGTGTGGCGGGATAAAATGCGTTTTTTCGGCCTGTAATCAGAATAGAGGTAATGGATGTTTGGGATTTTCGTGAAATCACGGGCAGGGATGTTGGTGTGTATAGCGGCGGGGGCGGTATTTTGCGCTGCGGCCGAGCAGCCGGTAAAGGTGCCTGAGGGGCTGGAGGGCAAGTGGGATTCGTCGAGGTATATCAGCGTTGACGAGGTTCGGCCCGGGATGGAGGCGTATTGTCTTACCGTGTATAAGGGCACCGAGGTCGAAAAGTTTGGCCTCGACGTATTGAGTGTCGTTCGCAACTATACGCCGGGCAGGGATGCGATTTTGGTTCAGGGAACGGACGAGCGTTTTGTTCATACCGGTCCGGTGGCGGGTTGCAGCGGTTCGCCGGTGTATATTGACGGCCGGCTCGCCGGGGCGCTGGCGTTCGGGTGGCTTTACAGTGAGGATGCGCTTTACGGCGTGACGCCGATAGAGGAGATGCTGCGGGTGGGACTGTCGGTCGACGGCAGAGGGGCGAAGACAGAAGGTGCGGGAGGGGGCAGTGGTTATAATTTTGATTTTTCCAGACCTATAGATTTTGCAGAGGTTGACAGGGAGATTACGGGCTGGCGAGTTTCGCCGCAGGCGGATTCCGGGGGTATTTCGCCGTTGTGGTGTCCGGTGGTGACCAGCGGGCTGCCAGCGGTGGCGAGCGAGCAGTTGGCCGGAACGCTGAGGCCTTTCGGGTTGATGGTGGTGTCGGGTTCTGGTTCCGGCGGCGGCGGGTCAGGCAGTGATGTTCGGCTTGAGCCGGGGGCGTGTCTTTCGATTCCGCTGGTTTCCGGCGACATATCGATGGATGTAATCGGGACGGTGACGGAGGTGAGGGGCGACGAGGTTTACGGGTTCGGGCACAGTTTTTTGGGTTACGGGGCCGTAAATTTGCCGATGGCGACGGGGCAGGTTCACACGATAGTCTCGACTATGATTCGGTCGTTCAAGTTTGCCAGTTCGGGGCAGATAGTGGGGGCGCTGAATATAGATGAATCGGCGGCGGTGCATGGCCGGATTGGGGCGTCGGCGAAGATGATTGGGCTTAAGATAAATGTCGAGCGATATAACGACCCGAAGAAGCGCAGTTACGAATGCCGGATAGTGAACGACCGGATTTTGACGCCGCAGTTGCTTCGTTCGGCGTTGGCGGGTGCGGTATTGATGGCAGGCAGCTTGCCGCCGGACAACACCCTGGAGTACCGGGTGTTTTTGGGTGTCTCGGGTGAGCAGGCGGTGGATTTTGAGAATACGGCGACGGGCGCGGGTCTTATGAATATGGTGCGTGACGGTATTAGCCCGGTTGCGCTTTTGCTGAACAACCCGTACCGGGCGGTTGATATGGATTCGCTTGATTTTGACATTCGGGTGAGTTCGGAGAATACGAGCGCCGCGATATGGTCGGTGGATTTGTCGGACAGGGTTGTCAAGCCCGGCGAGAAGTTTCGTGTGGAGGTGGTTTTAGAGTGTTTTCAGGACCGCAAACGCAAGTATGTTTTTGAGCTGCAGGTGCCGAAGGGCCTCAAGCCGGGCAGGTACGACGTGATTGTGTGCGGGGGCGACGGTTACGGGAATTTTCTCAGGCGGACGGTGTGGCAGAGGTTTGTTCCGGAGAGCTTGCCGAGCTTGATTGACGCGATGAACGAGGTTGGCAGAATTCGCAGGGACCGGCTGCACTGTATTCTGGTTTTGCCGCCCGAAGGGGTGATAGTGGATAAGGCGGAGCTTCCGGATTTACCGCCGACCAAGGCGCTGATTTTAAGCGACGCCGGCAGGGCGGCGAGCGTTCAGCCGTATCCGCACTGGGTCGAGCAGAGTGTAGATGCGGGCAGGATTGTTCTGGACAGGGAAGTGATGCACATAACGGTGGAAGAATAGACGGGAGCGAAAGATGGAAGGTTTTGGACAAAGGTTTTTTGCTGTTGGCAGGCGGTTTTGGAGATTGACTTTCGTTATTATAGTTTTGTTATCGTGTTTCGGTTCGGTTGCGAGGGCGGTAACGAGCAAGGTAACGCGACAGAGCAGCGGCGCTGATTTCTCGAAGGGTAAGGGTAAGGACGTGGTTATCGGCTCGCGCGGGACGATTCGATTGGGGCGTGCGGCGGAGGTACTGGTCAAGGAGTTCGAAGATGTGTGGTCGATAAACAGTATCGTTGTCAGCGCCGGGACGGTGTATATGGGGACAAGTCCGAACGGCGGCGTTTACGAATACGGGCTTGGAGGGCTTAAGAAGATTTATTCAGCCGAGCGGGCCCCGGAGGCGGGCGTCGAGTCCCCGGCCGGCGAGCCGAACTCGTCCGATGTCAACGATGCGGAGCGGTCGAAGGACGACGCAGAGGTCGGTGAGCAGAAACACTTGGCGAACGAGCATATCTTTGCGATGGGGACGGATATTTCGGGCCGGCTTTTAGTGGGTATAAGCGGCGAGCGGTGCTCGTTGAGCCGGCTGGAGTCGAGTGAATTGAAGAGTATATTTGAGCCGAACGATGCGAAGTACATATTTGCGATAGCGCTTGACGCTGCGGGCAATATCTACTTGGGGACGGGGCCTGAGGGCAGGGTCGAGCGGCTTGACCCGCTTGGCAAGGCAGCAGAGGTTGTCTATGATGCCGACGACAAAAACATACTTTCGCTTGCGGTCGGTCTGGACGGCTTTATTTATGCGGGCAGCGACGGCAGGGGACTGGTTTTCAGGATAGATGCGAACAAAAAGACGGCGGGGGTTTTGTACGACAGCGACCAGGACGAAGTGGCTGCGCTGCTGTTCGGGGGAGCGGATTTGTATGCCGCGGCGACCTCGGCGGACGTGGTGAAGACAGAGACAAGGTTTGCGGCTCGCAGGCCGGCGGCGGGCCGGCCCGAGGCCGAGCAGAAGACCGGGCCGAGCGGCGATGACAGCGGCGGGGGGATAAAGCTTGAGATAGCGAATACGAAGAAACCGGAGTCGGGCAAGGGCTCTGAAAAGAAGACGCCGCCGAGAGGACTTGCGAAGCCGGCGCACGCCAGTCACATATACCGGGTGAGCTCGGACGGTTTTGTGGAGGACGTATTCAGCGAGCGTGCGGTGTTTTTTTCGCTGGGGGCGCAGGAGGATGAATTGCTGTTGGGCACGGGTAACAGCGGTCGGCTTTACAGTATTGAGCCGGCATCGGAAACCGAGGCGGTAATTTACAAGGATGACCAGGCGTCGCAGGTAACGGCGGTGGTTGTGGCGGGAGATGATATATATGTCGGGACGGCGAATCCTGCGAAGCTGTTGAAGATAGGCGCCGGGCTTTCGGCCGAGGGGACATATACATCGGAGCTTTTGGATGCGTCTCAGCCGGCGCGATGGGGCAGGTTGCAGGCGGAGGCGGACGTGCCGGAGGGGTGCGAGATTTTGGTTTCGTGCAGGAGCGGCAACGTTAAGGATGCAAACGATGCGACATTTTCGGACTGGACCGAGCCGGTAAAGTTAGACGGGCCTGTTGAGCTTGGCTGTCCTGCAGGCAGGTTCTGTCAGTACAAGCTCATTTTACGCAGCGCCGACGGGTGGAGCAGTCCGGTGGTGAGAGAGGTCGCGGTCGCCAGCAGTGTGCCGAACCTGGCGCCGAAGGTGGAATCGGTGGACGTCGGCAGGAAAGATGCAGCGGCAAAGAGAGGGCTGTTCAAGGTCGGCTATGACGTCAAGGACGGCAACGGCGACAAGCTGATTTACAAAATAGACTTCAGGAAGAAGGGCAGGAGTAACTGGATTGAGGTCGAAGATGAGATAGAGACGAGCAGTTTCGAGTGGGACGGCAGGACGGTCGAGGACGGGCGCTACGAGCTGAGGGTAACGGCCAGTGACGAGAGGAGCAATACGCCGGAAACTTTTCTGACGGGCAGCAGGGTAAGCGAGTCAGTGGTGGTTGACAATACGGGGCCTGTAGTTGCGAGCTATAAGAGCAGCAAGACCGGCGGCGTTGTGAAGCTTAAGGTGCGCGTATCGGACGAGCTGAGCGCGATAGGCAAATTTGACTATACCGTTGACAGCAACAGCAAATGGAGAGGAGCTGTTCCGGACGATTTGGTTTTTGATACGAAAAGCGAGGATTTCACGGTTGTGACCGAGAAGCTCAAGGCCGGCGAGCACGTTGTGGCGCTGCGGATGAGCGATGGCGTGGGCAATACGACGTACAAGAGTTTCGACGTGAATATAGAAGGCGATTGATAGTTTGGCTTGGCCACACCATAGGCGGAGCCGGCGGGGCGGACGTCAAGTGCGGTTTATCGAGTATGAAAAGATAGTCGATGCGGTTGCGAAACTTTGTGTGGAGTCGGCGTACGAGCTGGGGCGGGACGTTTTGGCAGCGCTGAAGTCGGCATCGAAGGCCGAGTCGAATCCCGCTGCGGCAGCGATACTGGAACAGCTTGTCGAGAATGCACATATAGCGGCCCGTGAGAAGATACCGCTTTGCCAGGATACGGGGCTTGCGGTTGTGTTTGTCGAGCAGGGCGGCGAGGTTGTGATAAGGGCGAAGGCGGGCAAGACGCTGTTCGATGCAATCAACGAAGGCGTGGCGAAGGGTTACGAGCGGGGGTATCTGCGAAAGAGCGTTGTTGCTGAGCCGATGGGGCGGCGGAGGAACACGCAGACGAACACGCCGGCTATCATTCATCATTGGATTGTGCCCGGGGACAGCTTGAAGATAAGCGTGATGACCAAGGGCGGCGGGTGCGAGAACAGAAGTAAGTTTCGGATGTTCAAGCCGACGGCGGGCAGAGAGCAGATAATCGAGTGGGTTGTTGAGGTGGTGCGGCTGGCGGGGGCGGATGCGTGTCCGCCTTTTGTGGTCGGAGTGGGGATTGGGGGCGATTTTGAGCGGTGTTGTCTTTTGAGTAAGATGGCGATGCTGAGGGATTTGGGCGAGCGAAACGGCGATGAATACTACGCAGCACTGGAGGCGGATATACTCTCGGCGGTGAATTCGTTGGGCATAGGGCCTCAGGGGCTGGGCGGCGAGACGACGGCGCTTGCGGTTTTGGTCGAGGCGGCGCCTTGTCATATTGCATCGCTGCCGGTGGCGGTGAATATCGACTGTCACAGTCACCGGCACAAGTCGGTGGTGTTATAGCCGTTCGTGTCGGGGGGTTTCAATATACTCAGAGCACAGGTTGGCTAATTCGACGTATTTTCCGGGCGGGATTTGGTCGGGCCGGGCGGCCGGGTCGATGGAGCACTGGCGGAATAATTCAGGCCAGTTTTGGATTTGTGCGAGTTGGCCTGCGGGTAGAGGTGTGCAGGATTTGAGCATTTTTCTTCGGTGACGCATAAAAAGGTTCACTGTTTCGGTGAGCAGTTGCATATTTTTTATCCGGGCGACCTTTTCTTTTTTTCGGATGTAGCTGAGCATTGCGGAATCGACCTTTGGCCTGGGCCAGAAGACGGTCGGCTTGAGGGTTCTTATTATTTCAAGCTCGCCGGTTGCAGCGAGGAGGATGGTGCCAGTGCCGTAATCTTTGGTGCCGGGGTTGGCGGTCATCCGGTCGGCAACTTCTTTCTGGACGGTGACGAACATAGCGTCGGCGGTAGTCGGGCCGGTGACAAGGTTGAGCATAACGGGCGAGGCGACGTTGTAGGGCAGGTTTGCGACGAGCAGAAGCCGGTGAGAGTATTTTTTGCGGGCGGCATCGATTGCATTTATCACCGGCGGGGCTATCAGGTGTTTTGTTTCGAGGATATCGGTGTTGAGGATGGTGACATTTTTTTTATCGGCGAGCTGAGCGGCGGCGATTTTGGCGAGCGTGGGGTCGATTTCGACGGCGATGCACAGGGCGGCCTTTTCGGCTATGGCCTCGGTGAGTGAGCCGGTGCCGCAGCCGACTTCGAGGACGATGTCGTTTTTTTTGATGTCGGCCGAGGCGATGAGCAGGCGCATCAGGTTCAGGTCGATTAGGAAGTTTTGGCCGAGCTTGCTTTTGGGCCTTACGGCTGCTTCGTTGAGAAGCCGCCGGATGTGCTGCTTAGTCTGCATCGGCGTGCGCCTTTTCACGGATGAGGCGAGTCTTCTTTATTTTCGCCATCTGGATGGCGGTGGTGATTGCGGCTTTCATCCCGGCCGGGTTGGCAAGGTTTTTGCCGGCGATGTCGAAGGCGGTTCCGTGGGCCGGGCTGGTTCTGATTATGGGGATACCGATGGTGACGTTGACGGCCTTGTCGAATGCGAGCAGCTTTACGGGTATTAGTCCCTGGTCGTGGTACATAGCGACGACGCCGTCGAACTCGCCCCTGGCCGCACGCAGGAAAAGTGTATCGGCCGGAAACGGACCTTCGCAGTCGATGCCCTGTTCGCTTGCGAGTAGGATGGCGGGGGAGATGATTCTTTGTTCCTCGTCTCCGAACTGTCCGTTTTCGCCGGCGTGCGGGTTGAGGGCGGCGACGGCGATTTTCGGATTTTCTATATCGAAGTATTCCTTGAGCGCGGTGTTGAGAAGGTCGATTGGCTCGAAGACACAGCCGATAGTGAATTTATGACGAACCTCGAAGAGCGCCTCGTGTATTGTGGCCAGCGCCATCTTCATTGGCCCTGCGACGAACATCATTACCTTCCGCTTGCTTTTGGTAAGCTTTGCGAGCATCTCGGTATGGCCGGGGAAATGTGAGCCGGCGAGTTTCCAGCTCGTTTTGTTGATGGGTGCGGTGACTATTGCATCGATGATATTTCGCTTTGCGGCGTCGATGGCGTCGGTGCAGAACCGCAGAGACGCCTCGCCGGCGGCTGCGCTCGGGCCTTTTATCCAGGGCGGGACCGAGTACTCGTCGTAGTCGGCCACGACGACCTTGAAGGGGTAGTCGCGGCTGATTTTTTCGTGCTGGTGACGTCCCCAGAATGGCTCGATTTCGGCCTGGTCGGCGGCGTAGCGGAGCTGCTCATCCATACCGAAGACGATGAACTTCGCGGCCCGGCGAATCGCCGGCTCAGCCAGCGCCTTGACCACGACCTC
>CAZPDW010000030.1:0-17722 GCA_964585535.1 uncultured Pirellulales bacterium | reverse complement strand
CGCCTGCCGTGGTGTTGTACAATTCTATCCAGTCGTCGGGGGCAACGTCGGTATGTGTCATCACCTCGTTGATAACGATGGCGCCCGGGTTGGGGATGATTCCGGAGTCGTCCCAGCCGGGCGAGCCGTTGATATAGGCGCTCGGCCGCCAGGAGTCTTTTTCGCTATAACTGTTGGGGTCCGGCTCGGCGGGGTTTATTATCGTCAGCGAGTAGCCGTCACCGTCGGTGGTTTCTCGCCAGCCGTCACTGTACCTGAAGTCCGCAATCATTGTCCCTATGGCATCTTCGAGCCGAATCCTCTCGCCGCCGTTGTCGAGCGAGCCGGTATATTGCCCTGCGATGTATCGGCCTGTGCCGTACTTTGCCTCGAAGACGGCCTTGTCCTTGACGACGAGGATACGCTGCCCTGCCGCCAGCTCATCAGGCCCGAATGTAAAGTCGATACCGTTGGTGAACTTAACGAGATTAAGATTGATTGTACTCGTCCCGATATTCGTCAGCTCAACATACTCGGTATTGGCATCATCCGGCGAGCCGGTATATTTCGGATGATACATAATCTCACTAACACGCAAATTCTGCGCAACGTTCGGCAGGGCATAGACCGCCTCGTTAAGGGCGCTCCACTCGTTCGCGTCGGTTAGTATCCGTGCCCTGGCGCGCACACTATTGCTCAACTGTACGGGAGTCAAATACTTTTGGGCGGCGGGCGAGACCATTGCGGGAACGGACTTGTAGGCAAGCAACTCTGCGCAAATGAGAAAATCGGAGCTGGTCGTGGAATAGTTCAGGCCGTGAATGGCCAGAATATTGCTTCCGGGCTGCAAGCCGGGCACCCAGTTTGTAATGTCAAATTCCTCGAAGTCGCCCGATGCCTCGTGCAGGACGCTGGCTGCCGAGTCCCATTGTGGTGCACCCCAGGTGTTTCGACCGAGGACACCGTCACCGTTGATATACGCAACGAAGCCGTCGTCGTAGCGAACTCTCAAGATGTAGGTTTCGTATTCATTCAGTTCGCACGGGTCAACGGTGAACGGTATGCGTATGCAGCAGCTGGTGTTATGGTTGTACATTTCTGTTTCCACGTCCGTATCGATGAAGTCTTCGTAGCCGACGCCTCTTTCGTAGCCGACGCCTCCGGTCCCGTCCGTCCAGGCGGAGTCGTTGTACGGCTCGCTTGCCCCTCGCCAGCTCGTTCCTATATCGTAAGTGGGCACAAGGACCTTTTTGGCGGCGTCCTCGGCCGCAAGTACGGTTGTGCTTAGTGAGCCGCCGAGACGCGGGTCGTTGCCGTCGAGAGTGTAGTAAATGCTGCCCGCACTGCCGGGGTCGATGATGGTAAGCCAGTTGCCGGACGAGATATATCCGCCGTGCTGGTAGATGCCGTTTATCTTGAGCTCCGGGGCCGGCAGCTCGATATCGAACAGCCCGTTGGCATCGAAATCTTCAAGTACATTTTCTTCACGCAGCGGTATGAACGTATCAACCATAGATGTATTGACACTCTCAATTACACCGGAGACCTCGTCGGCTAATTCCCAGAACTTGGCATCAAGGTGAGCTTTCATCAAAACACCGCCGTTACGGAAGTGTTTGTGGATTCGGTCGGCGAACAACTGGCGAAAATCCGCATTGACCTTCAGCGCCTGAAAAAGCTCGCACATACCGCCGTCTTTGATATTGTTCAGCCCGCCGGGCGGGTCCCAGTACCACGAAGGAAAATTATCCGACAAAGCCGTCAGCTCCAGCACCCACGGCTCGGCGATGGCCTCGGCATCCCAGACGCCGAACTGGAATTTGCCGGCATCCGACCTTTCGCGGAATACCAGCCAGTTGTTAAGAGGCCAGTCCCAGTTGCCGATGTATATCTCGAGAATAAGATAATCGACAAAAGCAGGAATATCGAGCCGCTCGGCAACATACTCGTAGTTAGTAACAACGCCCAGATTCTTATTCCTTGCATAGTTCACAAGGTCGTTCCACGCAACGGTATCACCGTCTCGCAAGCCTCCACTGGTAACAATATCAAACTCATTGTCTGTGTCGAACCACTCCTGGCAAAATTCCTGGTCCACACGCCCGCACGGATTGTAGTAAAACTTGTAATCGCCGTTGAGATAGAGATTGAGGAAACTGCCCGTTACCTCGACCGCCCCCATCTCTTTGTGCAGGCGTCTGGCCCATTCATCTTTGAAGAACGGATTGCAGCTGTCGTTATGTCCCCTGCGCAGTGCGAAACTTCGGTATCGGTCGATTTTCGTGTATGGAAAGAGCGGATACTCGAATCGCTTCTCGCCATAGCTGCTGCGAAAGAACAAAGTGAAGCCAAACCTGTTACTGTTCCAGCATCCCCACCAGTCGTCGCCTCGCGTGTAGCGCGGCCGGCTGAAGTCGCTTCCGCGGACCCGAATGCCGCAGTCATAATGGAACTCATTGCCGTCGGCCCAGATAAACTCGGCCGAGACCGGCCGCTCGTACTCAATGCCACGCTGCATAGGATTGTTATAGCTGTCGGGCCCGTCGCTCTGCCACACACCCCCGTCATAGTAGCCGCCGACGATTGCCATAACGCCGTTCGGCTCGAAGAACGTCTTATTGGCATCGCCGACAAGCGAGATGACCGGCAGAGATTTAATGGCATTGTCGGCGCCGAATATGTAGCTGTGGGTTGTAGCCGGCGAAGGCAGCCACCCCGTTTTGATTGCCGCCGCGCGCAGACAGGTGGTCCCGCTGATATGGATAAAACCTGTGTATAATGAGCTGGTGGGTGAGGGGGCCTGGTTTTCAATGGGTTCACTGCCGTCGAGCGTGTAATAAATCCAGGCATCGGCTGTTGCCGAGGCGATAGCGAGGTCGAAGGCGGTGTCGTAGAAGCCGCGTTTGCGGCTGAACTCGGGCCGCTCCACCAGCCCGAGATACGCACCGTTGTTGTCCGCCAGCGGAGTAGCTGTTGCGAAGAATCGCAGGTCATCGTTGCCGTCCGGGTATCGGCCGTACGATATGTTGGTTGTCTGCTCGCCGAAGCTTATGGCATCTATAATTGTGGTGCCGTCGGTATCGATTAGTGCGATTTGTTCGCCGTCGGCATCCAGCTTGAAGTCGGCGTGCAGCGGGCCGTCCTGGGTGTCCCCATCGGCCCAGAACAGGATAAAATCGTTCGGCCCGATGGTTGTCTGAGCGGGGTAGCCGCCGGGAACCTGCCATTTGTCCGGCTCGTTGAGGTCGTCGGTTAAATATACCCCGGCCAGGTCAACGGCCGTCTCGCCGGAGTTGTAGATTTCGAGCCAGTCGTCATACTCGCCCTGCGGGTCGTTTATATCGCTTGCGCTGTTGTTCGAGGCCATAAATTCGTTAATGACAAGGGCAACACCTTTATGGCGCCACTGTTGTGCGAAAATGGCCAAATCCGTCATATCAATTCCGCTCAGCCCGTCGAAGTCGGCGCAGCCGGAGTGCGAACAGCCCCCCGCATCGAGCCACTGCAGGGCAAAGGCCTGTACGTCGAGCAGGTCAACTTTACAATCGCCCGTGAGGTCGCTTTGCGGGCACAGCCGACCGGCAGCAGAACCGGCTAACAGTCCGGCTAAAATTATTGACAGGAAATGAAATCTCATATTTTTCAACACCCACCACAATATCTCATTTATTTTAACAGATTGCGCTTCGTAAAACAAGCCCTTTTTTGGGGACATCGCGATTGGCGGCGGAGGGCTTGAGCATGTTTGCTCTGGCGGGCGGGCATCGAGGGCCGCCGGCGCAGTGCGAACCGACGGATTCACCCGGCGGTGCGGCTGGCGAGTGAGCCGTTTTGCATATAAAGTGTTCGCCCGGCAAGCTCTTGTGCCTCTTTTCTGTGGGTGGCGATAATGACGGTTCCGCCGCGGAGATGATAATCGTGAAGATAACCCAACATCGCGGCGGCATTTTCAAAGTCAAGATTGCCGGTCGGTTCGTCCGCAAGCAAAACCTTGGGGTCGTTAAGAAGCGCTCTTGCAATTGCGGTTCGCTGTTTTTCACCGGCGCTCAGGGCCGACGGCTTGTGCAAGGCCCGTCCATCCAGGCCGATTTGTCTGAGCAGTCGCTGTGCGCGTTGCCTGCCGTCTTTTGTACCGGCCGGGCCTGCTGCGAAAACGACATTGTCTATGACGTTCAGATAAGCTATCAGGTGAAACATCTGGAAGACGAAGCCGAACGTCTTTGCTCGCAGGCGAGCTCTCCGGCCTGCGCCGAGCTCGTAGAGCATTTTCCCATCGACGGCGACACTGCCGCCGGTCGGCCGAAGCATACCGGCCATCGTCATAAGCAGGGTTGTTTTTCCGCTTCCGCTGGGCCCCCGAACAACAATAAACTCGCCTTTTTCTATCCGCAAGCTCACATCATCCAGTGCCTTAACGGCGCCCGAGCGCGTGCGGTAAGTCTTCGTCACGTTTTCAAGGACAATCACTTTTAATCCTCTCTCAGAGTTACGGCGGGGTCAAGGGTAACGGCGAGCATAGCGGGGATAAAACCGGCTACCGCCGCCAGGACCGGTGCGAAGATGAGCAGCCAGACCAGCGATGTCAATTCGGGCTTCACGGTTGTCGCCGCTGTGATTTTGAAAATGCCGGGGCCAAACCACAGGGCAACGCCCGAACCGAGCAAAAAGCCCAGCCCCGCCCCTGCCAGGCCGATGATTACCGCCCTGCCCAAAAACAGCAGCGAGATGCCGGGCGAGCCGTACCCGAGCGCCCGCATAATGCCTATTTCCTTTTCCCTGTCGCGAACGTTCATCATAGCAAGTGCCCCAATCCAGACTCCGCAGGCAATCACCACAATCGGCAGGATGACGGCGAACATATTCCTGACCATCTGTCTCTGGCGGGCGCGGGCGCCGGCGATGGCCCTGCTCTGGATGACGATTGTATCCGGCAGAAGAAACAAAATCTGCTCTCTCAGCACCCTTAACGGCTCGGAACTCGCAGCAAAACAGAAACAGTCAACCGCCCTGATTTCGCTTATCCGGCCGGGCAGCTTCAGCATATCCTGAACATCTCCTAAGGAGCACTGGATTCGGATGTCGTCGATACCGCCCTGTTCCCTGAGGCAGTCGGCCACGGTCAGCTTTTTGCCGAGCAGCTCGATGGTATCGCCTTTATTTAGTTTGCCCCCGCGGGCTATCCGGTATCCGATATGTGCGGCTGACGGCTCGATTTGGTAGAGCATCGGCGGCCTTTTTTGCCCCGGCGGGCAAATTTCCGGCGCCAGGCCCGTCAGGACAACATCCATCCCATCGTAGGTAATCTCTTTCTGTAAAGTCGCTAACAAATGGTTGTACGAAAAACCGCGCTGAGAGGCGAGTTTCTGCAGGTAGCTTTCGGGCATAGTCTTGTCGGGCAGGCCGGTCAGGAAAAACCGGCTCAGGTCAGTATGTTCCGGCAGAATGCGCAGGTTGTACCCCATAGAAAGCATCAGCCGGGCGGTCTCTCGCTCGCTGGCCTTCGCTGCTGTGCGAAACCAAACGTACAAAGCCGCCGCCGCCGCCACCGCCAAAACCGCGAGGACAAAGTTCGTTTTTCTGTGAGATATTTCTTTGAATATGAGATTCAATATCTTCATTGATTCTTTCTGATAGCCCGGATTAGAACAAACAGGCCGAGAGCTATAACCAGAATGCTCAGTATGGCAATAATATAGAACGGCCCGGCCGGAACAGTTGACGACTCAGCAAGGACCGGCCCGGCGCCGGCGGTGTCCTCAACAAAGGGTATCGGCAGGTCGGGAATCCTTTTACGAAGCTCGGCGTCGCGCTGCTCAACGCTGTATCCGGCGGGTACGGCCGGGTACATAGAGGAATTTGCCTTTAATATCTGGCTTACCTCAATTTTTACCATCGGATTTTCAGGGTCAAAACCTAAATCCTTTGCGGCCAGAGCGATTATCTCATCGTTCCATTTGACGGGAAGTATCACTCCTCTTATGAGTTCGCGGTCAAGCCCGCACTCGCAGTCGGCGCCAACGACCGAAAGAATATTATAGACCGTATCTTCGGTAATTTCATCGCCCTCAAGCAGCGGGCCTATCCATCGTGCCCTGCCATAGAATACCGCCGCATAAGTTTTGTTGAATTCGCCTGCCGGTATGCCGAGCGACCACAGCAGTATTTTTTCGGTTTCGCCCCGGCCGGCTTCGAGCTTGACGACAACCGGCGGATTTGCGATGGACTTCGGCATAAACTTCATCTGCCGGCCTATGGTGGCAATGGCATTGTCAATCGCAGCCACAGCGGCGGTATTGGCGGCGTTGTCGGCGCCTTCGATGAGCAGGACGACGGCGTAGTTTTTTACCGCCTTGTACAGGATTTCATCACGCACATCCGAGCGGACAAGCCGGGCCAGGACTGTACGAAGACGGCTCTTAAAATCGCCGCCCGCAGCGGGTATGCTAACCCTCATCGTCATCTCGCGGGGCGAAACCAGCAGCAAACGCAGTCGAGCCAATACATCGAGAGCGGCTAAGTGCTTCATCGCAGGATGGTTTTTTTCAGTTGCGGTATCTACAACCTCCGGGCGAATGCTGCTGTCGGCCAGAATATCGCCGGCCGCCCGCTTTATCATCGCAATTTCATCGGCGGAGCTATTACTATCGACGTAGTACCACAGGTAATAGGGCTTGGCGCCTAAATAAACAAAGCCGCTCTCGCGGACGTTGTACCTGCAGCCCAGGGCGACGCCGCTTCGCAGCAGACACCCCATGAATATGGCGACAATCACTACACATATTCTCACAACCGGCATAGTATTGGGTTTCGATTTAATCTCCATTTGCTGCTCGAGGCATTAAACCCGGCACAAAACCGATGCTTACCGCCAGCTATCCCTCGGCCTTTTGAGCACAATATGAGTGTGGCCGTCCAGAAATGCCACGTTGACTCCGCCTTCCCTTTTGCCCGCCTTCCGGCCGTGCGGAAAAATTGCCTTTTTGCGAAAAAAATCGCTGATGACCCATCGTTCACTCAAAGATGCCCTCGGCCTCGGATGTTTTTCGTCGTATGCCTCGGCAAGCCATTTAATGCCGGTTGACTTGAGCTGTCGCGGGTAAAAGTAACGCGGGTCTCTCCAGGAATTCTCCGGCGTCGCCTTGCCGCCACCGAGGCATTTGTTCTTCTTAAAGCTCCAGTATATATAAGTTACATTGCCTGCCTGCCTGTTTTCGGGTGTATCTATTACCGAGTCCGTCGCCCCTTGCGGCTGGCCCTCGGGGCTTTGAGCATACCTTTCCATCATCTTTGCCTGCGGACAATAAAATGCCTTGAGGAGTCTTTCGTCCTTGTAGGCATTCAGCTTGTCCAGCAGGGACCGGTGCGGATTGTGCTCGGTCGGCTCGAGCGGGAACCGGCCGTGTGCGTCGTCCTGCGAACAGACCGTCAAAGCAATGTTAATCTGACGCAGATTGCTGGCGCAGACCGCCTCGTTTGCACGGAACCTTGCCTTGCCCAGAACGGGGACAAGTATCGCCATCAGCAGCCCCATTACGCTGATGACGACCAGCAGCTCAACCAGCGTAAACGCTTTTTCAAGACGATTCGACATCACCAGGACATCCTCATCCTGTATATCCGCAAATACGAATTGGTCGCGGCGCTTCAATCTTCTCGAGCAATTGCCACAATCCTGCTTCTGGAACCGAAGCACATCACCTGACCGTCTTCGAGGACGACTACGATGCGTCCGGCATGGTCAACCGCCAGGCCCCAATCGAGCGGTGATCCCTCGAGGGCCATGCCGTACCTCCAGAACTTTTTGCCGCTGTCAATGTCGATTGCCTCGACGCTCGGCGGCCCATGCGGGTCTGTTCCCGCAAACAGTACCACGTTTCTGCACCGGGCAAAGGCAATGCTGCCGTCACAATCGTATTCCCACAACGGCTTATCGGTAATATCGAATTTGCCCCAGCCGCTTACCATAAAACTGGGTCTCGTTGCCGGCTTTGACACACAGCTGTTCAGGGCCTCTCTATCGATTGGGTTAAAACACATAATTTTATTATTGTTTACCCAGATTATATCCCTGTCGTGCGCCGATGTGTAAAACATTTTCCTCGTTACCGTCGGGTCATAAACAGGATAGCGGGGGTCGCTATAGAGCGGCTTACCGCAGACTGCGACCCTGTCGCCTATCTTGGAAAGATCCCTGCCGCGGGCACTGCTCGAGCCGCAGAACTTAAGCACAGCCGGGTCGTTTAGACATTTGCCGTTTTTAATGTCATACTCGGCCGGTGAAATGGACGTTCCGCCCGCTAAGTACAGCTTGCCCCCGCTGATAAGCAGATGTCCCTGCACGCTGACGCCGGTCCGCGCCTCGGCGTATAAGTGCCCCGACGTATTGTTCTGCCATTTTATCCTGCCCGTCTCGGCGTCGAGCGCATAGACGTGTATACCGTCATAGTTGACAATGCCGGCGCCAAAATAGGCGACGCCATCTTCGATAAGGACATCGGTTGCCACGGGCCAGGTTGACATCATCAATCCGTAAACGGGCATCCTGCGTTCCACCGGAGCCGCCCTGAACCGCCACAGCATTCGCCCGGTGCCGGCCTCGAAGCAGTACATCCAGCCGTCGCCCGAACCGACAAAAAGCCGGCCCTTCCAGAATGTCGGAGAAAATCGGATACAGCCGCCCGTATAGGCCCTCCATTTTGCCTCTCCGCTCTTCATATCCAGCGCCCTCACGATGCCGTCGGAACCGCCGAAAAATGCAAGACCGCCCGCCGTAACAGGCGCCGTCGGCGTAAAAACGACCTTCGGAGTGAACCACCATAGCCGGGTACTTCTTCTGGAAATCACCGCATCGGTCGTAACCGTGCAGGCATTGTTTGCCTTGTACGTAGGCCAGTCATCCGGTGATTCCGGCAGGGCTGCAATCCCGGCTGTGTCGCCTTCGCCCATCTCAAGTCGTTCTTCTTCGCCCGCCTTTTGGCTGAAGTCAAACTCGCCCGCCGGCCCGAGACATGTGAGGCCGTATAGCGTGTTCTGACAGTCGCAGATTGAGGGCCACCAGTACAGCAGCCCGTTGGCAATCGTAACGCCGTCCTGGCACTGCGCCCTCATAGGCGATACCCACTGGGGCTCACCACTTGCGATATCGAGTCGCACCGAACCGCCCAGCGCACGATAGAAGATGGCATCTACCGACCCGTCCGGCCGGGCGCAGGCCCTGCGGTGTGTCCCGAGTTTGGCAAGCACCTCGCCCGTAAGCGGGTCGAACTTCATACTCGGGAATTTGTCAACCTCGCCGCTGATGGCGTACAGTCCTTCATCACGCAGGACTAACTGAAAATTGTTATAGGGATGCTTCCACAAAATGCTTCCGTCTTTGGCTGAGACGCACAGCAGCTTATCGACCGTAGGGCCGGCAAAATAAATCGCCTTGTCGCTGCACTTCATATATGCGGTGGTTCGCCAGTTCGTTCGATAATCCTGCCTCGGCAGGGACTTGCCGAGCTGCTCGAACAGTTCCGGAGCATTTTCAGGTGTCTTTCGCCAAATCACATCGCCGCTTTTCGCATCGAGACAGCCGAGAAAATTACTATGTCGATAAAAGTAAATCCGGCCGTTTTTCATACAGACGGCCCTGCCGTCAATCAGCTCCTTCTCGTGGTACTGCCAGAGGACCTTTTTCGTCTTCGGGTCGATGGCAAGGATGTTTCTGCCGAAGCCCCAGGGGTTTTTGGGCTGGTTGAATCCCTTTGACAGCGGGTCCCAGGGCCAGCCGTGGGCCTTTCGACGCTGGCGGGTGACGGGGTCCTTCTGTTCCTGCTCGCCAATCATCGCATACAGCACGCCGTCCTCGAGCGCCATCCATTTCCAGAACGTCCCGCCCGCAGCGTCCTCACCGGGAATAATCTCGCCTTTCAGCCGTCCCGTCGCAGTATCAATCATCTTGCACGATTTGTCGTCGCCGACGTAGAGTATCTCGGGCGTCGCTATCATCGTGTTGCGGTGTATCATCACGCCAGGCGTCAGGTGTCGTCTCCAGAGCATCGTGCCGTTGTAGCCGTTGAATGCCACGAGCGAATTGAGCAGGTGTTCTTCCCGCACGTGGAACGCTAAGTTGCCGAAGGCCTTGAACAGCCGGCCCGCTGAAGTCACGGCAACCTGGGTCATCGGCGCGTAGTACGGCTCAGCCAGAAACTGTGTCAGGTATGGCGCACGTGCCACCTGGTCTCTGGACTGCGGATTGTTGTCCGGACCGTGATAAGGATGACTCCAGTCGTCAATACCCTCCGGGAACGGTTTGGTCAGCACCTTTTCGCCGAGCAAGGCCCTGCCTCGCGGACACAAAACCCGCAGGGCCTCCGCCTGCGGAATCTTTTGCGCCGCACCGCCGGCTGCAACCAGTACGTCAGCCAGATTGTCGCCAAGGTAGATATGCGACAAAGGCCCCTGCTCAATCCAGATGCGCCTGCCGTAGAAGCCCTCGGCGTCAACCTTTTGGCGAGCCGTTTTGACATCTTCAGCGGATTGCAACTGGACATAAATCAGCAGGTCTGTTTGCCCGGCTAAATCAAGGGCAAGCTCGCAGTTTGTATCGCCGACAACCACACACAGACCACGATTGACGCCAATTTTCTCGGCGACAGATGTGGCCGCTGACGCCGAAGCCGTGATTAGCTGACAAGCTAATGCAATGTAAAGCCCTGTCAATATCCCGCGTTTCATATCTGCTCTCCTTTGAAAAAAGTTTGTAAAGTTCCTGCAGCGCTCTGAGCACGCCGAAGGCATTGCGCCGGGCAGCAGGGTTATACATCGGGTTGTCCAAACCGGCTTATGCCATTGGGCGATACTGGACTCGAACCAGTGACCTCACGGGTGTGATCCGTGCGCTCTAACCAACTGAGCTAATCGCCCGTGTGAACAACATTGGACTAAATAACCGCCGGCCTGTCAAGCTGCAAACTGCAAACCGGCTCAAATAGCAACCGCCCGGCAAACTCCTTGCGGTATCCCGGTAACGCGAGCTGACTAACGTCAGCATTGCACCGGAGCAGGCGGCGTTGCCCACCGAATGAACCCGCTCGACAGCGACCCGCGGCAGCAGCCCCCTTCGCAATGCGGACTCTTTGCGGATATAGTTGCCGAAGGCACCGGCAAGCATAAAAATCCGTTGCATAAGGTACATAGCTTATCATATCATAGGATATTGGTTGAGATTATTCAATTTTTATCTTCGGTTGCGGGCGAACAATGGCTGCAGAAAGAAAGCCGCTAACAGGGAGTAATTGGTGGGTGTGGCTTGCTCTGGGGGTGGTTGTTTTGCTTGTTTCAGTGGTTCGCATCCGGCTGCTGGATGTGCCTTTAGAGAGGGATGAGGGCGAGTATGCGTATGCGGGCCAGTTGCTGCTGCAGGGCGTTGCACCCTACAAGCTGGCTTACAATATGAAGCTGCCGGGTATTTATGCGGTGTATGCAGCGGTTCTTGCGTTGTTCGGCCAGACGCCGGCGGCTATTCACTTCGGCCTGGTTCTGGTGAATGCGGCGACGATTATCGTAACCTTTCTCTTGGGCAGGAAGCTCTTTGGTGCGGCTGCGGGCCTGGCCGGGGCAGGGGCGTTCGGTCTGCTGTCGCTGGGTGAGCACGTGCAGGGACTGAGCGCAAATGCCGAACAATTTCTCATTCTGCCGGCCGTCGGGGGGCTGTTGTTGCTGCTGAAGGCAATGGAGCGTCGGGGGCGGCTGATGTTGTTTTCGGCGGCGCTGCTGTTGGGATTGGGCTTCGTTATAAAACAACACGGCATTGCATTTATCTTATTCGGAGCCGTTTATATCGTATATTTGGAAGTTCGCCGAAAACCGTTTAATGCGGGCGGGCTTGTGGTTTCACTGCTAACCTATGCGGCCGGTGCGGTGCTGCCTTTTGGTTTGACCTGCCTGCTGCTTTGGCGGGCGGGCGTATTCGAGAAGTTCTGGTTCTGGACATTCGACTATGCTGGCAGCTATGTTTCCAGTGTCCCCCTGTCTGCGGTTCCGGCGATTTTGAAGGCCCGGCTGACTCCTGTTTTGGGTTCGTCTGCGTTAATTTGGGTATTGTGTTGTGTGGGCGTGTTGTTTGTTTTAGTGAGGCATCGGGATTACGCCGGCTGGTTTTTTGCGACTGGGCTGTTTTTGTTTTCGGCAATTGCGGTTTCTTTTGGTTTTTACTTTCGGCCGCACTACTTTGTTCTGGCGCTTCCTGCGGCGGCGATTTTTGCCGGCGCCGGTTTCACAGCCGTCAGGGACCGGCTCGTCAGCGGCCGCGGCAAAAAGGGCAGGGTCGCAGCGACGGCGATATTCGCAATGATTTTGATTTGTTACACGATTTATCAGCAGAGAGACTACCTCTTGTATTCGAGCGCTAACGAGGTTTCGCGTCTGGTTTACGGGGCGAATCCCTTTCCGGAATCGGTCGAGATAGGCAGGTTCATTAAGGAGCACTCGAAGCCGGGCGACCGCGTCGCCGTCCTCGGTTCGGAGCCGCAAATCTATTTCTATGCAAACAGGCGTTCGGCGACCGGATATATCTATATGTACGATTTGATGGCGGCGAATGAGTATGCGCTGCAGATGCAGCGGGAGATGGTAGAGCAAATCGAGGCGAATCGGCCTGAGTTTCTCGTTGTGGTAAATCAGGCGATTTCCAGCTCGTGGCATATCAGGTCGGATTCGCACAAGTTTTTGGTCAGGTGGCTCGACGGCTATATTAAGGAAAATTACGAAGCAGCCGGTCCGGTTGATATTTACTCGATGAAAAAGACCGAGTACGTCTGGGGCAAGGCCCTGGCCGGCTACCGTCCGAGGTCCAAGAGCATTATCGAGGTCGTTCGGCGCAAGAGACCGTGATGCGCGGCGGGGGCTCCGGGCAGGCGGGGGCCGGGTATTTTGTCTTGTTTGCGTGGTTGAATTTTGTATAATCTGCTGCTATGTTTGGTGACAAGAAAGTTGTTGTTGTGATGCCGGCGTACAATGCGGAGAAGACGCTGCGCAGGACTTATGACGAGGTGATGGCTCAGCAAATAGTTGACCTGGTCATCATCGTCGATGACGCCAGCCACGACAATACAACCGCCGTCGCAAAAACTCTACCCAAAACGCTCGTTCATACCCACCCCGACAATCTCGGTTACGGCGCAAACCAGAAGAGCTGCTACCGGCTGGCCCTTGCCAACGGCGCCGACATTATTATTATGGTTCATCCTGATTATCAGTACACGCCGATGCTCATACCTGCGATGGCTTCGATGATAGGTAACGGCCTGTACCACTGCGTGCTGGCTTCCAGGATTCTCGGCGGCTATGCCCTGAAGGGAAATATGCCGCTCTACAAATACATCTCGAACCGATTTCTCACGCTTGCAGAGAACGTTCTCACGGGCGCGAAGCTGTCCGAATACCACACGGGCTACCGCGCCTTTTCGAGAGAGCTTCTGGAAAAGCTTCCGCTGGATATAAACTCCGACGACTTTGTGTTCGACAACCAGATGCTCTGCGAGATACTGTGGTTCGGCTGCACCATTGCCGAGGTAAGCTGCCCGACAAAGTATTTTGCCGAGGCCTCGTCTATAAACTTCTCGCGGAGCGTCAGGTACGGCTTCGGCTGCCTCGCCACGGGTCTGACATTTCGATTAGCGAAAATGAAACTGGTCAATTCGCGGCTGTTCCCGAGCAAAGGCAAATGACCCTGGCCCTGCGCCCCGGTCTATTCACTTGACAGCCGGCGCCTGTGCCCGCTATATTTCGGGTATGCCGAAAGAAGCGAAAACGCTCTACATCATCGACGGCCATGCGTACATATACGCCGCCTACTTTGCACCGATGCGGCAAAAACTGACCAGCCCCGCCGGCGAGCCCACCCAGGCAACATATATCTTTACTAATACGCTGCTCGGGCTGATAAAGTCTCGAAAGCCGGATATGCTTGTCGTTGCAATGGACAGCAAGACGCCGACGTTCAGGAGTAAAATCTACCCCGCCTACAAGGCGCAGCGGCCGGCTATGCCCGACGATATGCCTCGTCAGATTGACAGAATCGAACAGATTCTCAGGGCTATGGAGATACCGGCGCTTCGCATCGACGGCTACGAGGCGGACGACATAATCGGCACGGTAGCGAAAAATGCCTCGGCGAAGGGGATTGACGTATTTATCTGCACGAAGGACAAGGATGTGCTGCAGCTTCTGGACGAGCACGTGCGGGCCTTCGATATAAAGACGGGCAGGGAGTTCGGTGTCGAGAGGATGGCAGAAGAGATGAAGATGACCCCAGCGCAGTTCCTTGACGTTCTGGCGCTGCAGGGCGATGTCTCCGACAATGTGCCGGGCGTGCCGGACGTCGGGCCTAAAACCGCGCTGGAATGGATTCAAAAATACGGCTCAATCGACGACCTCTACGAGCACGCGGACGAAGTAAAGGGCAAGCGGGGCGAGAGTTTGCGAAAGTCAAAAAAGCTTGCTTACCAGAGCAAAAAGCTTGTGACAATCGACTGCAGCGTTCCGGTTGAGATTAATTACGAGAAGTTCAGGGTCAGGGATTTCGACAAGACGGTGGTGGCGGCAATCTTCGACGAGCTTGGCTTCAGCCGGCTGCTCGCTCAGCTCGGCGCATCACACGTGCAGGGGGCCGGCGCCGGAGAAAGCACAAACGCCGGCGAACCCGAATCTGTCAAGACCGTCGAACACGATTATCAGTTGATAGACACGCCTGAGAAGTTCGAGACCTTTCTCGGCGAGCTGAAAAAACAGCGGCTGTTTGCCGTCGATACGGAGACCACGTCGATTGCGGCGATGTGGGCCGAGCTGGTCGGCCTGAGCTTCTCGTGGCGGGAGCATACCGGCTACTATCTGCCCGTCAGAGCGCCGATGGGGACAAGACACCTTCGGCTGTCTGCGATTCGGGCCGGGCTTGTGCCCGTGCTGGCCGATGAAAAGGTCAAAAAGGTGGGGCAGAATATCAAGTACGATATGCTTGTCCTGAAAAAGGCCAAGCTGCCTCTTGCAGGCGTTTGTTTTGACACGATGGTGGCCTCGTACTGCCTGGACGCATCGCGGCGAAGCCATTCGATGGACAATATGGCTCTGGATTTCTTAAACTACGAGCCGATTCCGATACGCGCCCTTATCGGCAGGGGCAAAAACCAGCTTTTGTTCGATATGGTCGATACGGCGGCGGCATGTGAGTATTCGGGCGAGGATGCCGACGTTACGCTGCGACTGTATTACTATCTCAGGGGCCGTTTAGAGAAAGAGCCGGCGCTCAAGAAGCTGTTTGACGAGGTTGAGATGCCGTTAGTGAGCGTTTTGGCCGAGATGGAATACAACGGCGTCTCGCTCGACGTCGCTCTGTTGAGGGAGATGTCCGGCCGGCTCGCCGAGGACATCAGTGAGCTCGTTGACCGAATCTACGAGCTTGCCGGCTCTGTGTTCAATATCGACTCGCCGAAGCAGCTTGCCGAAATACTTTTCGACCGGTTGGGTCTTGAGACGATTCGGCTCGGCAAGACGGGCCGAAGCACGGACGCCGGCGTTCTCGAACAGTTGGCCGACGAACACCCTGTCGTCGGGCTGATTTTAGAGTATCGCACGCTGAGCAAGCTGCGCAATACTTACGTCGATAAGCTTGGCTTGCTAATCAATCCTCAGACGGGGCGGGTACACGCCTCGTTTAACCAGACAATCACGGCAACGGGGCGGCTGAGCTCCAGCTCGCCCAACCTTCAGAACATACCCATCCGAACCGAAATCGGCGCCAGGATTCGCTCGGCGTTTATACCCGGCAGGAAAGGCGACTGTATCCTGAGCGCCGACTACTCGCAGATTGAACTTCGTCTGCTTGCGCACTTTTCGCAGGACAAGGCGCTGCTGCAGGCCTTCGCCGAGGACAGGGACATTCACCGCTTTGTGGCGTCGCAGATATTCGGCGTCGGCATCGATGAGGTGACGAAGGAAATGCGTTCGCGGTGCAAGGCGGTCAACTTCGGGATTATCTACGGCCAGGGCGCGTTCGGCCTGTCGCGTTCAATCGGAATCGGCCGGGCGGAGGCAAAGAAGTTTATCGAGGACTATTTTGCGCGATACGCATCCATCGGCAAGTTTATGGACGGCGTTGTGGAGGACGTGAAGCGCAGCGGCTACGCCGAGACGATTCTGCACCGTCGCCGGAAAATTCCCAACCTCAGCTCCCAAAACGCCAACAAGCGCAGCCAGGCGAGGCGTCTGGCCATCAACACGGTTATCCAGGGTTCGGCTGCCGATTTGATTAAGGTCGCAATGATTAATATCCAGCGAAAAATCGAAGCCGGGACGCTGCCGGTCAAAATGATTCTGCAGGTGCACGACGAGCTTGTCTTCGAGCTGCCCGCCGACGAGGCCGAGGAGCACGCCAAATGGCTCGCCGAAGATATGACTACCGCCATCGCCCTCGACGTCCCTCTCAAAGTCGATATCTCCCACGGCCCATCCTGGCTAAGCGGCAAATAACCCAATCCCTTCCTGCTGGCTGATAGGCCGTGGAGAAAGCGGCTTGCCCTCGCCTGCCCCGCAGGCGACTTATTTAGCCCGTTTGTATCATGGCCATCTCGCAGCGCATTTGTCCCCAAGGCAGCTTGCCCCCAAGGCAGCGCGAATCCACAATAAATTAATCCGCAAGCTTTGCTTGTTTCCGTCTCGTTTAGCCCCCGTGCCCTTGCGGCGCGGGGGTTGCACACGCGAGGAACGCTTCCTACTTCCTACTTCCTACTTCTTACTTCTTACTTCTTACTTCCCACAACCCCCCTCGCCCACCTTCTACCATAAAACAATAATAACCCGGATTTCCCGGATGAACTTGTGCAAAGTCGTAGCACTAGCGCAGACCCCGCACTCAGCGTAGTGCGGGGGGAATAAACTGTTGTTGCCTCGCCAGAACGCATAGGATTGGCTGCCTTGAAGTAATCTTAGTTCGAGAGAGTTGATTTGCCTGCCGCATAGGCAGGCGATATAATAATATGAATGACCCGAGAGGTTCAATTTGGATGGGATTTTGCTTTTGCCGCAATGGGTGGAATTGGGAAAACCAACGGGAACTTGTTATACAGAAAGAAACGCCGAAAGCTGATAATTCGCGATTGACATCGATCTGCAATTTGCATATTATACAGACTGTGCAATCATTGTTAGGCCTAAAACAAAAGAACGATACAATTATGAAAGATATGGACAAGAAGTGACATGTTGACGACCATAATCAAAGATTGTATTGATTATCTGCCACAAGCAGTATCGGCTTTAGAAAATCCTCAAACAGATATTCCCCGTATTGCTAAAGATAAAAAGTTAGTAAAACAAATTGAGTCAGCAGTCCAACAGATACCTACGGCTCATAATCTGTATCAAGCTGATGCCCGTAGTTTATCATTCATCGATGATGAATCTGTTCACCTTATACTTACATCCCCCCCGTACTGGACTTTGAAAAAATACAGGGATAACGAAAACCAATTAGGTGAAGTTGAAAATTATGAACGCTTCCTGAAGGAACTGGACAAGGTTTGGAAACACTGTTACCGGGCATTGGTTCCCGGTGGCAGGTTAGTTTGTGTGGTTGGTGATGTGTGCTTATCCCGCAGGAAGAACAATGGAAGGCATACCGTTGTACCGTTACATGCTTCCATTCAGGAACATTGCAGAAAGATAGGTTATGACAACCTTGCTCCTATCATCTGGTACAAGATTG
>CAZPDW010000029.1:0-17899 GCA_964585535.1 uncultured Pirellulales bacterium | reverse complement strand
CTTGGCGTGGCAAGGCCATTTTTCGCAGGTGAGCGTTTTTTTTTGGAGGACATAGTTCTCTCCACAATCCGTCCGCTCGTAGTGTGCCCGTTCAAAGTTATTGCACTAACCGGCGGTGGCAAAGGCACTTTCATACTGCAAATCACTATACTACAACGACTTCTATGCGGCAAGCAATTTTTATTAAATTTTTTTTCGTGTATTTGAAGCTGTCTGGGATGCTAAAAGCGATAAACTCCAGCCCGCAATACCGGGCTGATAAAAATAGCCGGGTGTTGCGCTTCAAATTAAAATGCGCCCGGTTCCCACTCCAATGGTCAATTTGTTCCAATGGGATTTTGACGGGTGGAACAGCAAAATGTGTCTTGACCGGGCGGTAAATAGACTGCATAATTGCTGCTTCTTTTGCCGCCCGGCGGATTCCGATTAAGAGCGGGTTTGTATGCCGGCGGGTGCTTGGTATTTGAGACGCTTTGTTTTCAGAGACTCTGTGGGGAAGAAATGACGGTGAGCAAATCGGGTGTGAGCGGTCGAAAGAAAGACAGAATTGCCGAGATAGCAAATACCTTCGAGTGGCTGATAACGGCCTTTGTGTTGGCGTTTGTTTTCCGGGCCTTCGTAATGGAGGCGTTCCGCATACCGACCGGGAGTATGGCGGATACGCTGATGGGTGCGCATTTTCGTCTCAGGTGTCCGCAGTGCGGGTACAAGTACCGCTACGGTCTCGGCAATTTCCGTGTGTCCCGGGACACGATACCGAGAGGCGCTCTGCCATTTCGGCGTTCGAGGTGCCCGAGCTGCGGGTTTTATCAGCCGACCGGCGGGAGGATGCCTATCTCGAACGGCGACCGCATTTTAGTTTTGAAGTGCTTTTATCAGTTTTTCGAGCCGAAGCAGTGGGACGTAATAGTATTCAAAAACCCACTGAACCCGATTGAGAACTATATCAAACGCCTCGTAGGCAGGCCCGGCGAGAAGGTGGAGATAATCGACGGTGATGTCTATATAAACGACCAGATAAGCCGAAAACCGACGAAGGTTCAGCAGAAGTTGTGGATGCCGGTATATGACAACGACTACCAGCCGATTCGGCCCGACGAGCCGGCCTTTAACGGGCATAAGTGGAGCCGGCCCTTTCACAACAGCAACGGCTCAAAATGGAAGGTTGACGAGACGAACGCAGCGGTTTTTGTGCTGGACAGCGCTGCGCAGCAGATTAGCACGTTGTCCTACGACACCTCGCTTGGGAACGATTTTCGGGCGACTTACGCATACGACGGCGTGGGGGATTATCGGTATCTTCCTTACTGCAGCGATTTGATGGTGCGTTTCTGGGTCAAATCGAGCGATTTGACCGGGGATATTGGAATTTCGCTGAGCAAGTATGGCAGGACGTATCGGGGATGGTACGACTACGGCGGGCAGATGAATATCGCCGTAGAAAGTGAAGACGGCGAGAAGGTTCTGGCCAGCGGGTATGCGGCTGAGCCGATGCGCGGCAAACACGTACCTATGCGGTTTGCGAACCTGGACCATCGGCTGGTTCTGGAGTTTGGGGATGAGAAGCTGGAGTATGATATGGGCCGGGAACCGAATGCGGCGGGGCCGAGAAGGACAAAAATCGAGCCGCAGGTAAAAATATTCGGCGCCGGCAAGCTCGATCTTTTGCATATTGCGATTTTCAGGGACATTCATTACACATCGAGGAATCCACAGTTGAACGACCGCGGCCGGGCCACGGAGGGTAATCCGCTGCAGTTGGGCGAAGACGAGTTTTTTGTTCTGGGCGACAACAGTCCCCGCAGCGAGGACGGCAGGTGGTGGAGCCGCAAGGGCAGGGGCAATAACGGCAAGAAATACCGCTACGGTGTTGTGCCGCGCGAGTATCTTGTGGGCAAGGCGTTGTTTGTCTATTGGCCTGCGGGATTTCGGCCTTTTGCTCGCTCTCGGTATGCGGTGGTTCCGAATATCGGCGAGATGCGTTTTATCTACGGCGGCTCGGACGAGACATTCTGAACGTCAATTCTGAAAACCAGTTCAGGTAAGGGGGTTTGACTGTGAGAGGTTTTATTTTTCTGTTGATTTCGGGAATAATTTTAGCCGGCTGTGCGGCAACGCAGGTTTGTGTGGGGCCTGCTGACAGCAGCGCGAGGGTAAAAGAGCTTCGGTGTGAATATCACGTAAATCCCGTAGGTATTGATGTGGTCAGGCCTCGGCTGAGCTGGGTTACGCAGGCGAGGGGGCGAGGGTGGAGGCAGGGGGCATATCGGATTCTCGCTGCGAGCAGTCGTGAGAAGCTCAATAAGGATAAGGGCGATTTGTGGGACACCGGCAAGGTCGGCTCTGAGCAGTCGATACATATCGTTTACGGGGGCAAATCGCTAAAGTCGCGGATGCGGTATTTCTGGAAGGTTCGCGTCTGGGACAGGCAAGGCACGGTTAGCAAGTGGAGCGAGCCGGCGTACGCCGAGATGGGGCTGTTGAGGCGAGAGGACTGGCGGGGCGAGTGGATAAGCGGGCCAAAGGTTTACGACTGGGAGCAGCGGACGAGACGGCATTTCAGCAAGACCATACAATGGACAGACAGGGATGCACAGGTGGAGCCGAGTCCCTTTTTTCGCAGGGACTTTTCACTGGACAAGAAGGTGAGCAAAGCTCGTGTCTATATCTGCGGGCCTGGCTACTATGAGTTGTATCTGAACGGCAGGAAGGTCGGTGACCACGTTCTGGACCCGGCGTTCACGCGGTACGACAGACGAGTGCTGTACGTTACATACGATGTTACCGAGGGGCTTTTGCAGGGCGACAATGCCCTGGGCGTGGTGCTGGGTAACGGCTGGTACAATATGCACACGTTTGCGACGTGGAATTTCGATAAGTCGCCCTGGCGGGACAGGCCTGCGGTGATTTGTCAGCTTGAGGTGGACTTTGAGGACGGGACGTCGAAACGAATAGTGAGCGATTCGAACTGGAAGGCCGGCAAGGGTCCGATTATCTTTGAGAGTATTCGCAACGGCGAGGTCTATGATGCCAGGCGTGAGATGCCCGGGTGGAACAAGTGCGGATTCGATGACAGTGCGTGGGCCGATGCGGTAGTCGTACGGGGCCCTGAGGGCCGGCTCAGGGCACAGATGCTGCCGGCAATCAAGGTAATGAAGACCATCAGGCCGGTGAAAGTAACCGAGCCGAAGCCGGGGGTTTTCGTGTTTGACATCGGTCAGAACATAGCGGGATGGGCCCGGCTTTCGGTTTCAGGCCCGGCGGGGACACAGGTTAAGCTCAGATACGGCGAGCGTCTATACGCGGACGGGACGCTGGATACCGAGAATATCAGTATGTTCACGTATCAGTGGGAATTTCAGACCGATACATATATCCTGAACGGTCAGGGGCGGCAGTTCTGGGAGCCGAGGTTTGTCTATCACGGGTTTCGGTATGTTGAACTGACGGGATTTCCGGGCAGGCCGACGGCGGATAATCTTCTGGCGAAGGTCGTTCATACATCATTTGAACGGGCGGGAAGTTTCGAGTGCTCGAACCGGCTTTTGAACAGGATACAGCAGGCGACGCTGTGGTCTTATGTGAGTAATTTTCACGGGTATCCGACCGATTGTCCACATCGGGAGAAGAACGGCTGGACGGGTGATGCGCATCTGGCGGCTGAGGCGGGGCTGTATAATTTTGACGCGGCGGCTGCGTACACGAAGTGGATGGACGATTTCGCAGACGAGCAGCGTCCGGACGGTGACCTGCCGGGGATAATTCCGACCCCGGGCTGGGGTTACGGTCGCTGGAACAGCGTGGCGTGGTCGAGTGCGTATTTTTTGATTCCGTGGTATCTGTACGAGTACTGCGGCGACGAGCGGATTCTCACAGGGCGTTACGAGGGGCTTCAAGCGTATGTTGAGCTTATTCGCAGCAGGGCGCAAGGACATATTGTGAATGCGTCTTTGAGGGCGACTTCGTATTATTACGTCGATGTGAAGATTTTGTCGGAGGCGGCTCGGCTGCTCGGCGACAGCGAAGATGCAGGCAGATATGCCAGGCTTGCGGCAGATATTCGGCGGGCATTTAATAAAACGTTCTACAGGGGCGATGGTGTGTATGGCGACGGTAGTCAGCGCAGCTTGAGCGGGGCACTTTATCAGGGGCTGGTGCCGCAGGAAGAAAGGATACAAGTGGCGGACAATCTCAGCGCGGACATCGAAAAGCATAATTGGCATGTTGACGCTTCGCCTGTGGGCACGAAGCATATCTTTAACGCCCTGACGCAGAACGGACGAGCGGAGACGGCTTACCGGATAGCGACGCAGACAAGCCCGCCGAGCTACGGTGACTGGATTGAGCGAGGCGCCACGACGCTGTGGGAAGACTGGGCGGGCAAGAGCTCTCATAACCATATTTTTTACGGTGATATCAGTGCGTGGTTTTACAAGGCACTGGCGGGTATAAATCCCGACCCGGCCGGGGCCGGCTTTAAGCGGATTATCATCCGGCCTAACATAGTCGGGGACCTGCAGTGGGTCAGGGCGGAACACGATTGTATGTATGGGCGAATAGAAAGCGCCTGGCGAAGGGACGGAGACGGGCTGGTGATGGAGCTGCTGATACCGGCGAATACGACGGCGACGGTGTATGTGCCGACATCAGATGCGCAGGGTATTATCGAAAGCGGCGCTCGAGCCAAAAAAGCTGACGGAGTGAAACTGCTGCGGCAAGTGGGTGAGACGGCTGTGTTTGAAGTGGGTTCGGGACGGTACACTTTTGAGTCGCCTATTTAGAGCCTATCCGAATAACTATTTGCGATATCCCGTTATTGCGAGCGGCTTTTTGTCATCGCGAGCTTGCCCCTTCGCGGAGACAATTTCTTTTGCATGCATCCTGAGAATCAGGTGAGGTGCTCGCAATGACGGAGCGCGAGGGGGTATTCAGATAGGTTCCAAGAGCTGATTCTAACGACAATAAAATCGAAAAAATCGGCTTGGCAATGCGGCATAGTGTATGATATAATGATTTGTCGAGAAAATCTTTCACTACAGTCGTATCCCGGCTTATTTGAAAACTAAATATGGGGGCGAATGGCTTCGACCGGATGGCCGAAAAGCCAAGCTGCATGTCCAGGACGCCGGTTGGCCTGGCTAATCATCCGGCAACAATGTAATTGGCAACTCAAAGTTGCGATTGGCTGCCTAATACGGCGGCTCGTCCTGCCTGACCACGCTCACGGGTTCGGCAAGGGCGCCAGATAGTGGGCTGCTCCCGACGGTTTGTTCGGGGCCGGCGGGAAAAGATTATACCGAAATAGCCGAACCATCGGCCTGTCGTTTGGCGTTGGCAAGGCGAATCAAAAATAAAGCGACTAAACATGTAGATGCCTGGCTTGAAACATCTCGGCACGGGGGTTCGAATCCCCCCGCCTCCATTCTTCGTTCGCCGTTTATCAGTGAACGAAGACCGCCGCGGCGGAACAGTGCTAACTGTGAAGCCGGGCTTTTCTGCGATGTATGACTGCGGTTTTTCGATGCAAAGACAAGGCCGTCGCATTCGAGAAGTACCTCAAATCTCATTCAGGCAGGGCATTTGCCGGGAAGCACTTCTCAACACAAGGATTATTTCACGAATCAAGCGCAATGCCGACCTGTACTATTTGCCGCCCTGGAAATTTCTTACGGCTCGATTCGCTGTCAGTATTGCTCTCGTCCCGCTGCCGGACAGCAAAATCCCGCACGACCCATTTTGCGATTCGTCGCAAAACAGGAACCCTGATGAGAGTTTATGCGGGCCGTGATACAGCGCCGGGCGGGACTGTTTTCCAGCATATTTGTGAGGGCATCGGCGCAGAGGAGGATTCTCGGATGCGGTTGAAAATAAATGTTAAGCGGGGGAAAATTTTGTTGTGGTCCTGGTGCGGATGGATATAATTTTTCGGCTTATATGAATTTGGATTTGGTCAGGGTTTTTTGAGGAAACCGGAGATTTGGAAGGGAATTGCATCTATGCGTAAAAAGAAAAGCGGCAAAACGGGCGGTCGAGCGGCTCTGACGGCGGCGGAGACGGAGAAGTTCAGGCAGCTTCTGCTGACCAAGCGCAGCGAGATAGTCGGCAACGTTGCGACGATAGAGGACGAGACGTTTCGCAAGGAGCGAAGCGAGCTTTCGACTATGCCGCTGCATATGGCGGATGCCGGGTCGGACAATTTTGAGCAGGATTTTGCGCTGGAGCTGATGGACAGTGAGAAGAACCTTCTTTCGGAGATAAACGAGGCGCTGAGCCGGATAGAACAGGGTACGTACGGGATATGCCGGGGAAAAGGCGAGGCGATACCGAAGGCCCGGCTCAAGGCGATACCCTGGGCGAGGTACTGCGTTAAGTGTGCCGAGCTGAAGGAGAAGGGCCTGCTGGCCGAGCAGGAGGATTACGCGGACGAAGCTGAGGACGAGCAGCAGTAGGCGCCGGTGTTTGTTCTTGCAATTTCGGCGTCGCGATTGTATGGGTTATGGAGGTTTTTTCGGAGAGGTGTCCGAGCGGCTGATGGAGCCGGTTTCGAAAACCGGTGTGCCCTTTACGGGTACCGCGGGTTCGAATCCCGCCCTCTCCGTTGATGTGCAAAAGGTATCTTCGCGGATTCACCAACCTTGTTTCCCGACGGCGCTTACGTGATTCGAACCCCAAAGGGGTGGGGGGAAAAGATTTCCCCACGTCGTTGGCCTGACACGAGCGGAGCGAGGCCAGAAGGGCAGCGCCCCTATGGAAATCCGCAAAGCGGATTTGGGTTCCAATCCTGCCCTCTCCGTTAGTCTTACAAAGGACTTTCTAACTGCTTAGAAATGAGCGACTTGCGAAGGCATTGTTGAACAGTGCACACCTGATTGTCCTATTGATATTTGAAAAAGTAAAGAAACAATAAAGCCCTGTCACGCCCGCACAGTGGTTTGGGTTATATGACCCCTGCTGAATTTGCGGCGTCGTGTATTGCTTCCGCTTCGCCTACGGCTCAACTCCAGCAATACACGACAGATAAGGTGGATAACTCTCTAATCGAGGTTGGTACATAATATGGGGTCAGATCACATAATATGGGGTCAGATCAGTTTCGCAACCGACGACTATCAATAACATTGCAACAAGATACAACTTTTTCATTCTCATTGTACTCCGCTAAAAGGACGATGCTCTGTAACTGCGTCTCTTAACCACAGCATTATCATCAAACTCTATCATTAGAGTAAAAGTCCTTGCTGACACTGAACTTTTACTTCCACTTATTCCCACCATGCCACCTCCGCCTCCATCTGACCCTGCCCCGCCTCCAATGCCACCAATCCCCCCTGAGGAAGCTGACCTCTCGACAGAAACTTTATCGTATGTCCACACTTCGTTACCAGTCTTATTATGTGTTATGATGTTAGGTGCTCCAAAAAGTTGCAATATCTCATTTTGGGTTGTAATACCTTCAACTATTTCTTTTTTGACCATTCCTGCGGTTAAGTTACTTTTTTGAATTGGTTCAACTGTATTACATCCCAACCCAAATAAAAATACTAAACTCAACAGAAATGATAAACTTACTAAACTTGCTTTAGACATCTTTTTCATTTTCTGCCCTTTCAAATATGGTCTAACATTTATATCTCAAAAGCACAACAAATGAACGGCTATCTATACATGCTGCAAAGACGGCGTTACTCCCATTTTCGCAACCAATCATGCTGGCCCTTTGCCCCCCGCAAAAGGCAATTATGATTTTATGCTTTTTAGCCGGTCGGCCAAGAAAAAATTTTGAAAAATCTTTTTTTTGAACCGGACGGCTCAGGAAATGAAAACGCCAATCAGGTATCTCAAGAATCAGTGTTAATACTACTCTGCGAACTATGCTCTGCGAAGCGCTACGCATAGCAGAGGTACCTGCTACGTAGCACGAGTCCGTGTCTAAAAACCCAAATCGCTTTCTTCGAGTAACAATAAAAGGCGGCGGGCGGATTCGAACCGCCGAATAACGGTTTTGCAAACCGTCGCCTTAGGCCTCTTGGCTACGCCGCCTTATCTATTCTCATATAGTTTAATCCCCTTCCCCCCTGCTTTGCAACAAATTTTACTCGTCTCTTCAAACCGAAATGCCCTGAAAAAACTTTGTTTTCTGCATTTTTTCGTTATATTAGCCAGCCGTATTTGCCCGCGCCGGCCCAGCGGCGCAGAAACGCCGGGTCCCGTTCGAACCTGGTCATAACCGTTCTAACTGCTGGATTTTAGGAGTTATCAAAATGGCGGAAAACTTCGACGTTGTCGTAATCGGCTCAGGCACCGGCGGCTACTCGGCAGCCATACGCTGTGCACAAAAAAAGGCACCGGTCGCCCTCGTTGAAAAGGCCGAAATCGGCGGAACCTGCCTGAATCGCGGCTGTATCCCATCAAAAGTCCTGCTCGCCTCGGCGGAATTCCTCCTCGCCGCCAAACACGCCCATCTTATGGGCATCGATGTCGGCCCCATATCGGCTAACTGGGCAAAAATGCAGCAGCGAAAAAACGCCATCGTCGCCGGCTTGGTGAAAGGCCTCACCGGGCTAATCAACGCAAACAAAATCAGAATCTTCCCGGGCACCGCCGTTGCAACAGCCCCCAACAAGGTAGTCGTCACATCCGAGACCGGCGGCGCCGAGCTTTCGGCGGCCAAGGGCCTAATCATCGCCACCGGCTCTGTGCCGGTCGAGGTGCCCACCTTACCTTTTGACGGCCATACTATAATCAGCAGCACCGAGGCACTGGCGCTCGATGCAATCCCCGGCTCGATGGTCATCGTCGGCGGCGGCATCATCGGCTGTGAGCTGGCCTGCGTTTATGCCGCCGTCGGAACAAAAGTTACTATCGTCGAGGCCCTCGACAGGATAATCAATACCGAAGACGAATGGGTCAGCCGGATTTTGCAAAAAGAGCTTAAAAAGCAGGGTATCGAAACGCTTACGGGAAAAAAGGTTACATCGGTTGATATGACCGGCCCAACCGCTAAGGTCGTTCTCGAAACAGGCGGGACAATCGAGGCGGAAAAGGTCCTCGTCTCGGTCGGCAGAAGGGCGGTTTGCGACAGCCGGACCGTCGATGCACTCCGGCTGGAGATGAACGGCCAGGCCATAAAGGTAAATGAAAAGATGCAGACCAATGTCCCCGGCGTCTATGCCATAGGCGACGTCGTAGCAACGACTTACTTGGCTCACGGGGCGTTTGCCGAGGCCGAGGTTGCCGCCGCCAATATTACAGGCGGCGACGCAAAAATGTATGACTATTCGCTGATACCCAGAGCGGTCTATACCTTCCCGGAAGTGGCATCGGTCGGCAAGACCGAGGATGTGTGCGCCAAAGAGGAAATCGCCGTCACCGTCGGGGTGGGCTACTTCAGGGCAAACGGCAGGAGCTTGGCCCACGATGCGACGGCGGGGCAAATCAGGATTGTACGCGAAAAGCACGACGGCAGGATTTTAGGCGTTACAATGGTCGGCGCCGGCGTTACCGAGCTTGCCGCGGCGGCGAGATTGCTCCTCGGCACTGCCGAAACATTCGGGCAGGTCAGCTTCCCGCATCCGACGGTCTCCGAGGTTCTCAAGGAGGGCTGGGAGGATGCGTTCGGCCTGAGCGTCCACCAGCCGCCGAAGACGGCTCGATAATAACGGGCTACTTTCTAAGCTCCGGTACATCTGGTTCGACGTGTACAACAATGTTGACGGGACGGACAATCTGCGCGTGCAGGGCGTTTTCGAGCTGTTCCGATATTTCGTGAGCGCCGGCGATGCTGAGCGCAGGGTCCACGAGGATGTGCAGATCGAGGAAGACCTCTCTGCCGACGGTTCGGGTTCGCAGCCGGTGGAAGTTACGGATTGAGCTGTCTGCATTTATTATCTTTTTTATGTGTTGTATGGTATCGTCATCGACCGCGGCCTCGGTCAGCTCGTTGAGGCAGTCGCTGAGAATGCGGGCGGCGACGAGTATAATCATCAGGCCGACGGCGGCGGCCGCCAACTGGTCGCCGTTGCCAAATCCGAACTTCAGCGCTATAAAACCGGCGACGACGGCGATTGAGCTGAGGGCATCGGAGCGGTGATGCCAGGCATTTGCATAGAGGGCGGTGCTGTGTAGTTTTCGAGCGACTTTCCTGGTAATTCGATAGAGCGATTCCTTGACGACGATTGAGAGCACAGCGACAATGAGCACGGCAAAGTGCGGGACTACGTGCTTGTTTGCGGCAATGTCGGCGCCGGCGCGAATAACAATAAGCGCACCGACAACGGCCAGGATAACGCCAATGAACACTGCGGCGAGGGTTTCGGCCTTCCCGTGGCCGTACTGATGTTTTTTATCGGGTCTTTTTGCGCCAAGGTACACGCCGACAAGGACGGCGAGGTCGGTGAGCATATCCGAAACCGAGTGAAGGCCGTCGGCGACAAGGGCCATCGAGCCGGACAAAAGGCCGACCGCGACCTTGACTACAGAAAGCGCGACGTTGCCGGTTACGGCAGTGTATGTAACCGATTTTATCTGCCGGTTGGCGATGGTTAGCTTGTCGTACATTTTGGGATTCAACCAAGTATCTGTTTGCGCAGATTCACAACGGCATCGGCATATTTCTCGGCTCTCCGGCGGTCTTTTGCCTCTATTATAACCCTCATAATCGGTTCGGTGTTGCTCGTGCGGATGTGCAGCCAGCCATCGTCGAAATCGAACCGGCAGCCATCGGCGGTATTTAGCCGGGCGTCCGGGAAAACTTCCTTTACCGCATCGAGAAGCTTCTGTGCGTGTGCCGGGTCGATTGCGAATTTGTCCTTTGCCATATAGTAAGCACCGCATTGTCGTGCGAGGCGACTGACAGCTTCACCGGCCTCAGCCATCAACTGCAGGACCAGTGCCATAGCGACATGGCTGTCGCGAACGAGGCATACCCTGGGGTCGATGACGCCGCCGTTGCCTTCGCCGCCGATTATGCAATTGTGTTCGAGCATTGCAGCGGCAACATTGGCCTCGCCGACAGCCGTTCGAATGACCGTACAGCCCGCATCGGCGGCGATGTCGTCAATCATCCTGGATGTTGACAGGTTCGCAGCAGCGAAGCCCTTTCGCTTGCTGAAGATGTATTTTGCGGCCAGGGCCAGCGTATATTCTTCACCAATGTAACTTCCCTTTTCATCGACGACCGCCAGCCGGTCGGCGTCGGGGTCCTGTGCGAATCCGATGTCGGCTTTCTCATGCTTTACGATTTCACACAAACCGGTCAGGTTTTCGGCGGTCGGCTCGGGCGGATGGGCGAAGATGCCGGTCGGTTCGGTATTCACGGCGACGACGCGGCAGCCGATTTCCGTAAGCAGCTTTTTGGCTAACGGCCCGCCCGCCCCGTTGACACTGTCGAGGACAACCTTGAATTTTTTTTCTGCTATTTTGTTCTTGTCGATGATGTTCAGAATCCGCGTGATGTGCTCGTCGGCGGTACGGCCACTGGATGTTATGCGTCCGCAATCAAGCGAATCGACAGGGGTGAACTTTTTTTCGAGAAAGAAGCTTTTAATCTGCTGTGCCAAATCCTTCGGCGGGGCCATGCCGTTTTCGAGCAGCAGCTTTATGCCGTTGTACCCCGCGGGATTATGCGATGCGGTTATAACGACGCCGCCCGACAGAGCGAGCGAGCCAATCATAACGGCAACGCTCGGCGTGGGGACGATTCCGAGCTTGATAACGTCGATACCGCTGGCGCACAGGCCGGCGGCGACGGCGGATTCGAGCATTTCTCCGCTGGGTCGGGAGTCACGGCCGATACAGACGGAGACGGACGGCCTCCGGCCTTCGACGCCCCGGCGGCTGCGAAGAAACCCGGCAAAGGCACAGCCATACTCGGCGCCGACGGCGGCGGTGAGGTCCTCCCCGACGATGCCCCGCAGCCCGCTAACAGATATTATCAATTTATCAGCCATAAAGCAGAGGCCCATTTGCCTGTAGAAAGCCGGGCGGATACGGCCGAAACGCATGCCTTTGAAAGCTTAATCCAGTTTACAGATGTAGATTTCGTTGACGAATTCGAGCCCTCTGAGCTCATCAACGGCTTTGGCGTTCGGCTGCTTGTCTAAGGAGACGGCAAGGACCGCCTTGTGCTCTTTGAGTTTTTGCCCGACGCCCATAGTAGCGATGTTTATCGAGTGTTTTCCGCAGACGCCTCCGACGGCGCCTATTACACCGGGCTTGTCGTCGTTGAAAATAACAACGACCGCACCGGCAGGCGTCATTTCGATGTGGAAGCCGTCTACTTCGATAATCCTCAGCAGCGTCTGCCCGAAGACCGAGCCGGTAACGGTGCGTGTTACCTTGTCGGTAACGACCCGGGCGATGAAGCTTGCGGCGACATTCTCCGCCTGCGGGTTCTTTGTTTCGTCAATGCTGATTCCGCGCTCCTTGGCGAGGACGAGTACATTAACTATATTGAGGGGCATCTCGAAATGTCTGCCGAGCAGCCCAATTGCGAAATTGCGCGTTACCTGTTCGACGTCCGCTTCTGCAATCGTGCCGCGATACTGGACCTCCACCTTTTTTATATGGCCCGGAGCAATAGTGCTGATGAGCGTTCCGATTCTTCTGCCGAGCTCGGCATACTGTGTGACAAGAGGCGGCAGAGCGCCGGTGGTAGAGGGGGCGTTCAGGGCATTTCGAATCGGCCCACCTTTGATGGCGTCAACGAGTATCTGGGCCGCCTCGACGGCGACCTCAATCTGGGCCTCTTCGGTGCTGGCGCCGAGGTGGGGTGTTACGAGGCAGTTTGCAAGTTCGGTGAATCGGGTGTTTTCCGGCGGCTCCTTTGGGAAGACATCGAGTGCGGCGCCTGCGATGCGTCCTTCGGCGAGGGCATCGTAGAGGGCATCCTCATTTATGATACCGCCACGAGCACAGTTGACCAGTCGCACCGTCGGCTTCATCATCTTGATTTGCTCGGCGTCTATCATATTGAGTGTCTGCTCGTTCCTGGGGACGTGGACGGTGATGTAATCGGATTGTTTGAAGATTTCATCAAGCTCGGCGACAACCTCTATTGCGAGTTTCTCGGCCTCTGCAGGGACGGCGAGAGGGTCGTAACCGAGAATCTTCATATTGAAGCCCTTCGCCATCCTGGCGACAGAGATACCGATTCTGCCGAGCCCGATGATGCCAATGACTTTATTGTTGAGCTGGTTGCCCATATATTTTTTCCTGTCCCAGGCGCCGGCTTTGAGACTATTGCAGGCCGGCACGATGTTTCGGCTCATAGCGAGCATCAGGGCTATTGTGTGCTCGGCGGCGCTGAGCGTGTTGCCGCCGGGGGTGTTCATAACGAGAATGCCCTTTCTCGTCGCCTCGGGTATGTCGATATTATCGACGCCGACGCCGGCCCTTGCGATGGCCTTGAGCTTTCCCGGATTTGAAAGCACTTTCGCGGTAACCTTTGTGCCGCTTCGGACAATCAGCCCGTCGTACTCGCCAATAATGCCCGCAAGCTCGTCGGCAGCTTTACCGGTCTTGACGACGCCCTCGACGCCGTCCGTCGAGTTGAGCAGGTCAATGCCCTGTTTTGCAAGTTTGTCAGTGATTAGTACCTTGAACATTCCACAACTCCCAACACATAAAATTAACGCTGTCAGTTCCACTCGGTCCAGGCGACGCCTGTTCGGTCCTCGGCTATTTTGAATCTCGTTTTAGGACAATCATAGAGGTATCTAAGCGTGCAGTGAGCGGCGGCGGCGGCGAGGTGCACGGCCGCCGCGGTGGGGCCACGCTTTTGAACCTCGAAGCCGACCTTAACGGTCCTGGTCCGGTCGGCCTGCGGCCAGAGCCGTTTGCCCGTCGCACAATCGACGAGCATGGCCCGCACGGCCAGAAACCCTTTTTGATAACCGCTTTGAGATATTTCGGAAAGCCGGTACTCATCGAGCATTACAAAGACGACCAAATCCGCCCCGAGGGCAACGCCGATTTGTTCAGGGGCAAGCACGGAGAAATCACTCTCAGTGACGCGCAGCCGCGAGACTCTGTCATAGCTGATTATGTATTCTGGCGAGATTTGAACCCTGGCCTCCAGATAGTCGTTGAACGCCTTTGTAACATAGAAGACCAGATTGGTATTGTCGTCGAGACCGATGGGCTGGTAAACGAGAACGAGTATGCTTTGTCCCTCAGGTTCGGTAATGTCATATTCGGCGGTGAGCCGCTGCTCGCTATGAGTGGGAGAGCCGCCAATGGCAAAAAGCCCGGCTATCTGACAGCCGTCGCAGAACAGCAGCCAGCCCACGGCAACAGCCCAGACAGAAAGAGAGTATGCAAGTTGTGTATTTCTGGTCTGCATATGCGTCATTTCCTTTCCAATCGCAGCGATTAACCGGCATTGTTTTCAGCCACGGCCCGTGCGAGCATTACGGCCCAGCCGGCGGCGACTATTATCAACAGCGCCAGCAGCCAGTACCGCAGTTTAACCTGGTTGCCCAGCCGTTCAATGAAGCCGAAATATACCCCAAAAACGGCTGTGAGCAAAGCGAAAAAAGCCGTCAGAAGCAAAATGGAACACAACAGCCCGGCGGCCGGCTGGGTGTAAAAGGACAGCAGGATGTGGCCATGGACGAAAGCGATAGCGGCGGTGGTCATTCCGCAGGTCGGACAGGGAAGGTTGTATTGCTGCCTGAATGCGCAGCCGCCGGGGGTGAGAATAATATTGTAGTGTGCGACAGCCCAAATCAGGCCAAAGAAACCGGCTATCGCAAGCAGAACCAGTGCCGCCGTAATGCGCCGGTGTGAGGACGCACGACGAATGAATTTCGTCCGATTTGAGTGTTGGCCTATCTGCATAACGACGCTACAATAAGATAGGTATTAACTTATGTCAAGTTAAGCAGTGAAAGGCATTGGGATGAAGTTGGAGCAGAAAGAGCTGAGCAGAATGTTAGAGACGGCTATCGTGGCGGCGCGGCTGGCCGGCCAGAGGGCAATGGAGGAAATCAACTATCTGAAGGTTAAGGTCAAAAGCGAAGACCAGCTTGTCACTCAGGCCGATACCATCTGCCAGAAGCTCATCATTGACCGCATCAAGGAAACCTATCCCGACCACGGCTTCATTGCCGAAGAGGGCGAACAAGGCAAAATGTTCAAACAGCCCCCTCGCGGGACTGAAAAAATCTGGTGGGTGATTGACCCGATAGACGGAACGAGCAACTATGCAAAGAGGATGCTGCTTTTTACGATTCACGTAGCGGCGATGCACGAGGGAAGGCCGGTGGTCGGCGTAATCTTCGAGCCGGCTACCGAATCGATGTACTCGGCTGTAACCGGACAAGAGACGCAACTTAACGGCCGCAGAATCAGAGCCGGCGAGGATGAAATCAACGAGTTCTCAAGCGTGGGAATGGTCAGCCGTTTCGACGGCGGCGTGCCCGGCTGGGCGACGGAGCTTATGCGGCGGATGCGATTTCGCAACCTCGGCAGTACGAGCTTAGAGCTTGCGTACCTGGCTAAGGGCGGCCTGATTGCGGGTATCTTTGTGAACCCGAAACTATGGGACATCGCGGCCGGGACACTTATCGCCGAAAATGCCGGGGCGATTGTCGGCGACTGGCAGGGAAAGAAAATCTTCCCAATTGACTTAGACGCCTACGAGGGGACGCCAATACGTACGATGGCGGCCAATAAAAAGGTCTATCAGCAAATCCTCGACCTGCTAAGATGATTTTCGATTTGCGATTGCCGATTTCCGATTTATGGTCCGGGGGAACTGAAGAAGCGTGAGTAATATGACGCCTGACGAGCTAAAGTATAGAACCAAGCAGTTCGGATTAGCCGTTATCAGATTCACAGAGTCTCTCCCGAAAACACAGACAGCACGTGTAATTGGCAATCAATTGCTGCGTTGTGGGACATCGGTGGGAGCTAACTATCGCGCCGCATGTAGAGCGAGATCGAAGGCAGAATTCATCGCAAAATTGGGGGTCGTTGAGGAGGAAGCAGACGAGGCAGGATACTGGTTGGAGCTTCTGAAAGAGCTGAAGCTCGCAAAGCAAGGAGAAGTCCAGAAGCTGCTTGAGGAAGCCGACGAGTTGGTTGCAATCATTTCCACTTTCCGGAAAACCGCCAGGAAGGGCAAGTAAATCCCAAATCGAAAATCGTAAATCGTCAATTATCTTGGGTCGGCGACGGGGTGCAGGGCAATGACCCTTACCCTGTCGGCAGGTGTTTTGACCTCGCTTCTGTCAAGAATAGCGACAACCCTCTTTTGCGGCCCGTCTCTTCCGATGCGCACGAGGATATAAGCGGTAAATACGTCGCTTCGCACGGTAACAAGATTGCTGATGCGGGCGAAGATGACGTCTCGCTCCTCGAAATCGTTGATGGCGTGGTCATTGGGCGTCAGGTCGGGCAAACTAAAGAGGTCGTTCGAATCGCGTGCGTAGGCATCGATGCTTGAACAAGGGTCGGCAGCGATGACTTGCATCAATTCACCGATACTACCATATCCAGGTGGTACCTTCACCGTGTCCCTGTATGCGACAATCGTCTGCGCGAGACCGGGGGTAACCCACGGCAGTTGTGCGAGTACGAACCACGGGGCGGTGTTGATGTTGATTCTGCCTTTGATTCTGGTTTCATTGGGGTCGGGAGTGTGTTGGGCGGGGTCGATGACGGTGAGGTATTTAAACAAATGCTGGAATCGCGGGTCGGCGAGGTTGAGGCGAGTATTCAGTTCATCAGCGGTTATACTAAACCCTATCTGATGGGCAGGGACACGGAAAAGTGCTCCAATTTCGCCGACGTTTGTGAAGCGGGCGTTTGCAGGGTGCGCCTGAAGCATAGGACCGGGACCGAAGTAGAAGTTCGAGCCGCCGAGGGACGACCCGGGGGTTGGTGGTCCCCACAAGCGCCTTATGCACTTATGAGGCGTAATATCCCGCTCAATACTGTGAGTGGCCAAGTTGACATCGTTGGATTCGACGAACCAGCCGATACAGGGGTCCGCGGACGGAACAACAACCTCATCAACAGTCAGAGGAAAACCATTGACATCTCTCTGCAATAATATACTACTGCCCCCGTCGAAAACGACGTTTACGTCGTTGAACACATTGACATCTACAAGATTAATGTCCAACGGCGCGTTCACGTCTGTCTTCCATATTACCTGGAAGGCCTTGTCTCCAAACCGGTTAACATCAACCACCAGGAAAGAACCATCCAGATTGTTGATTCTGAGTTTCCATTTGTTTGGTTCTGAAATTGTGTCGTTCGAATACGGTTTATAGAGTTCTATCGCATAGGATCTAAACAGTGGGGAGTTTGGTTCTCTGACAAAGCTTTGAACGACTTCGGAAATATACACACAGGGCTGCTCGAAGCCATAGACGGCGGCGGCGAGGAAGTTCGGGTCGTAAAATGTGGTGATGTGGTCGTCGCTGTCGCGGTAGTCGATAAGGTTGGCGGTTATCTGAGCGGCAGGCAGATTTACGTCGCCGGGGGTTGTCTCTGCGAGAGCTGCTTTTACGGTATCAAAAAGACCGGTTTCGTCGGCGGTATTGACATTGAGCATTTTTGTGCCGCGCGGGGTCACAACGCGGTCGAGATTGTCGGTCGTGGCAATGTGACGATAGGAATAGTTCGGGTCGATGAACAATGTTGGAGCACACGCCGTTTTGCGCCATTCACCGAGGTCCGTGGCGGGCGCTTTGAAGTCACGAATTGTTCTGAAGTCCCAGGCGGCTCCTGCGGCGGCGCCGAGAAGTTCCGACCTGGTAGCGATATACTTCTGATTCACGAGGAATCTGTATCGCAGCTCCATCTCATCAGAGATATCGAACGGGGTATATGGCCCGACGGGATTGCCGTAACTCCATATCACGTTCTGCACATAGAGATTTGGGTCGGC
>CAZPDW010000028.1:1286-18063 GCA_964585535.1 uncultured Pirellulales bacterium | reverse complement strand
TTTGTACTGCATAGGCAATAATAATGGCAAATGAGGTTGATTTGACATTTGCGGACGGCATTGTCGAGCGCTTCGGCAAAGGACAGGAGAACCTGCTGGAGATTCTGCAGGCGATTCAGGACGAGTACGGCTACCTCCCCAAACAGGTTCTTGAGCGGGTTTGTGAGCTGACGGCGATTAGCCCTGCTTCGATTATGGGTGTTTCGAGTTTTTATGACCGGTTTCGTCACAGCCCGGCGGGCAAATACACCGTTCGCATCTGCATCGGGACGGCCTGTCACGTCAAAGGGGCCGGGCTGGTCTATGACGCCTTTCAGCGATATCTGGATATAGGGCCAGACGAGGATACCGATGCGGACGGGCTGTTCACGCTGGAAAAGGTCGCGTGCCTGGGCTGCTGCACGTTAGCTCCGGCGGTTCAAATCGGCGAGGTGATATACGGGCATCTTACAACGGATGCGGTCTCTGAGGTTCTGAGTAATTTCCTGCGATATGAGGAAAGCAAGGCGTCTCAACCGCGTGAAAAGCATAAGGCGGTCGGCAACGGGGCGGACTACGAGGGCGAAATTCGGCTTGGATTCGGGACATGCTGCATCGCAAAGGGCAGCGGGCAGATTCGTGCGGCGCTGGATGATGTGCTGGAGCAAACCGGTATCAAAGTCAGGGTAAAACGCGTGGGCTGCTTAGGGATGTGTTACCAGGAACCGCTGCTGGAGGTTGTCCTGCCGGACAATACGTCCTTTTTGTACACAAGGGTTCGGCCTGAAGATGCCAGGGCGATTGTAACAAGGCACTTCAAGGCCCGCGGTATAACCGGGCGGGTATCGAATGCCGCCGTGCAGGTGCTCGACAGTATCCTGACGGACGAAGGAACAGGCGACCTGAAACGCTATTCTATTGGCGTTCGGGACGAGCAGGTAGCCGATTTTTTAGGCAAACAGAAACATATCACGACAGAGCACTTCGGCTCGATTGACCCGACCGATATCGACGAATACCTTGCGAATGGCGGTTTTACTGCGCTTCGCAAGTGCCTGACGGAGCTTGGCTGCGAGCAGGTAATTGAGGAAATCCGGTACAGCGGTCTTCGCGGCAGGGGAGGGGCCGGTTTTCACACGGGGATGAAATGGGGCGCCGTGCGAGCGAGCGAGGCCGATACCAAATACGTAGTGTGTAACGGCGACGAGGGCGACCCGGGCGCCTTTATGGACAGGATGATTATGGAGTCGTACCCTTACCGGATTCTCGAGGGTATTGCGATAGCTGCATACGCCGTCGGCGCAGGCGAGGGCAGGTTTTATATCCGGGCCGAATACCCGCTGGCCTACAAGCGTGTTGCCGAGGCGATAGAAAAATGCCGGCGGAGCGGTTTTCTGGGCGAGAGGATTTTAGGTACGGATTTTACGCTGGACATTAAACTCGTCCCGGGCGCGGGCGCCTTCGTATGCGGCGAGGAGACGGCCCTTCTGGCGAGCATAGAAGGCCGGCGCGGAATGCCGCGGCTTCGGCCGCCATATCCTGCTGAGCATGGGCTGTGGGGCAAACCCACGCTGATAAATAACGTTGAAACATACGCGACGGTGCCGTGGATTATCCGAAACTCGGCACAGGCCTTTGCAAAACTCGGCACGGGCACAAGCAAAGGGACGAAGGCCTTTGCTCTTGCGGGCAAGATTGCGCACGGCGGGCTTATTGAGGTGCCGATGGGTATTACGATTCGAGAGATAATAGAGGATATCGGCGGCGGAATCGCGGGCGGCGAGCGATTCAAGGCGGTCCAGGTGGGCGGGCCTTCCGGCGGGTGTATCCCCGCCGAGCTGGGGCATATAGCCGTCGATTATGAGTCGCTTGCGGAAGCGGGTACAATGATGGGTTCGGGCGGGATGGTTGTGCTCGACGAGTCGGACTGCATGGTCGATATAGCGAGATATTTTTTGCAGTTTACGCAGAACCAGTCGTGCGGCAAGTGCACGTTCTGCCGGATAGGGACGAGGCGGATGCTGGATATACTCAACCGGCTGTGCGGCGGTGAAGGCAGGCGTGGTGACATAGAAGAGCTTGAGCGGTTGGCGGCGGTGATAAAGAAGGGCAGCTTGTGCGGACTTGGGAGGACGGCGCCTAACCCGGTGCTTTCGACGATTCGGTACTTTCGCGACGAATACGAGGCCCATATTCAGGGGCGATGTCCGGCGGGCAGGTGCAAGGCGCTTATCACATACTCGATTACGGACGACTGCATCGGCTGTACGATTTGTGCGCAGCACTGCCCTGTGGAGGCGATTGAGATGAAGCCGTATGAGAAACATGAGATAGATACGGACAAATGCATACGGTGCGGTACGTGCAAGAGCGTTTGTCCTGCCGATGCGGTGAAGGTTGAGTGAAATGGTAAAGCTGAGTATAGACAATCGCGAAGTTGAAGTTGACGAGAGGGCGACGGTTCTCGACGCGGCTAATAAACTCGGTATTGAGATACCAACGATGTGTTTCCTCGAAGGTTACGAGCCGGCGACGAGCTGTATGCTGTGCGTGGTCAAGGTCGAGGGGCGCGACGGACTGGTTGCTTCGTGCGGACTGCCGGCAGAGGAAGGGATGCGAGTGGAGACGGCGACGCCGGAGATTGTTGAGGCGAGAAAGGCGGCTCTGGAGCTTCTTTTGAGTGACCATGTGGGCGATTGTATGGGGCCTTGTCAGGTTGCCTGTCCGGCGGGGATGAATATCCCGCTGATGATTCGGCAAATCGCGGCTGGCAAGCTGCGGGATGCGATTGTTACGGTCAAGCGGGATATTGCGCTGCCGGCGGTATTAGGCAGGATATGCCCGGCGCCGTGTGAGAATGCCTGCAGGCGCGGCAAGTTCGATGAGGCGGTTTCGATATGCCTGCTGAAGCGTTATGTTGCCGATGTGGATTTGCAGTCGGCGCAGCCGTATATGCCTGTCTGCAAGGCGAAGCGCAACAAGAGTGTGGCGATTATCGGGGCGGGGCCGGCAGGACTGTCGGCGGCGTATTACCTGCTGCAGGCCGGTTTCGATTGTACGATTTTCGACGACCACGACCGGCCGGGCGGGATGCTTCGTTATGGCGTTAGCAAATCGGAATTGCCGCTGGGTGTACTCGATGCGGAAATTGAATTGATAACAAAGCTCGGTTTGAAATTTGAAGGCGGCAGGCGCATCGAGACCGCTGCGGAGATTGAGCAGTTGCGCGGCGATTTTGACGCTGTTTTTATAGCTGTGGGCCGGCTTGAAAAGGCCGATGCCGAGCGAATGGGCTTCGAGGCAGCCCCGCGCGGGATAGCAATCGAACGCAAGACATACCAGACGAGTATCGAGGGGGTATTTGCGGGAGGCGATGCGGTTCGCAGGCGGAAGATGGCTGTTCGGGCGGTTGCAGACGGCAAGGAGGCAGCGGCCTCGATTACTCAATACTTGGCAGGTGAGCCGGTGACAGGGCTGAGCAAGGCGTTCAATACACGTATGGGAAAGCTGCTCGAAGGCGAGATGGAAAAGTTGATGGCGGCGGTGAGCAAGACCGCCCGGCAAAGGCCTTCGGTCAGGGCGCTGGGTTTTTCCGGCGAACAGGCGCGCAAGGAATCGGCCCGGTGTATGCACTGCGACTGCCGAAAGGCCGATGCCTGCAAACTGCGCCTTTACTCACAGGAATATGATGCAAAGGCGAATCGCTACAAATCGCAGCGCAGGGAATTTGTTCAGCAGCTTGAGCATCCACAGGTGATTTACGAGCCGGGCAAATGCATCAAATGCGGGCTTTGTGTGCAGATTGCCGCCGAGCAAAAGGAAAAGCTCGGCCTGACATTTATTGGCCGAGGTTTCGACGTTCGCGTGGCGGTGCCATTCAACCGGAGTATTGCCGACGGGCTGAAAGAAGCGGCGGGCAAATGCGCCGCTGTGTGCCCGACAGGTGCTTTGGCGATCAGGGACGGCGATGGGGGAGATTGCTGATTATTAGCCGGGGGGAAAGGTTTTTCAGCGAACCGGGAGGGTCAGGAGGCGTAGAATCAGGGAATTGTGAAGAGAGGAGCGGTGTATTTGTGCGCTTGGTGTGTGGTTTCGATGAGAATTGACAATCGTAAGTCATTCCTATAGTATTACCCGGCAAAAACTTATGAAAATTTTTCATGGAGACGGGTTGTGAACAAGGCCGCAAAGGACAAAAGTCGTAACGGTTTGAAGGTTTTAGTGTTGTTTGTAGTTATATTGCTTTGCGGGGCGGTTTATGGGGGTGACTGGCCCTGGTGGCGAGGGCCTAATCACAACGGTATCTCTGAGGAGAAGGGCTGGAATGCGAGCTGGCCTGAAGGAGGGCCTAAGGTGTTTTGGAAGGCGACTGTGGGGGTGGGCTTTTCGACGATATCGGTAAGTGAGGGCAAGGCCTATACGATGGGCAACGCCGGTGATAAGGATACGGTATTTTGCTTTGATGCGGCTACAGGAAAGGAAATCTGGAAGCATACGTACAATCAGCGTCTCGATAAGAGCTATTACGAGGGTGGGACGCTGGCCTCTGTTACGGTTGCCGATGGCAGGGTTTATACCGTAAGCAAAGACGGCAAAGCGTTCTGCCTGGACGCCGAGTCGGGTAAGGTGCTTTGGCGCAAAGCGTTCATAAAGGATCTGGGTATAGAGCGCACGACGTGGGGCTTTTCGGGCTCGCCTCTTGTAATTGATAATCTTGTGATATACAACGCCGGCGCTACCGGGCTTGCCCTCAATAGAGACGACGGCAGTGTGGTGTGGCGCGGGCCGAAGAGTCCGGGCGGCTATGCGACAGCGGTTCCGTACACGATGGACGGGCGTAAGTGTGTGGCCTTGTTCGGCTTTCAGGAAGTGCTCGGACTTGATGTGTCAACGGGGGAGGAGCTGTGGGGTCACAAGTGGAAGACGAAATACGACGTTCACGCCGCCGACCCTATTATTGTGGGAAAGCAGGTCTTCATCTGTTCAGGGTACGGTGAAGGATGTGCACTGCTCGAGCTTGAGAGCAAGGATGGCAAGTACAAAGTCAAACAGCTTTGGCGGAACAGGAATATGCGGAACAAGATGAACGCGTCTGTTTTACGGGATGGGTACATTTACGGGGTCGATGAAGGCGGCGAGCTTCGCTGCCTGGACTTCAAGACGGGGGAAATGCTGTGGCGGCAGCCGGGTTTTGGCCAGGGAAGCTTAATGGCTGCCGACGGCAAGCTGATTGTGCTCGGTGAAAAGGGCAACCTGGTCATCGCCCAGGCCGGCCCCGATGGGTACAAAGAGATTTCGGCTGCCAAGATTTTGCCCTTTAAGTGCTGGACCGTTCCGGTTCTGGCGAACGGCAGGATTTATGCCAGGAACACTACCAAGACGACCGGAGAGGTAATCTGCCTTGATGTCAGCAAATGAGCATACAGACGATACGAACGGATAGAACGACACATACACGTTTGTAGTCAGAATGTAATGCGTGTTAAGAGGTTTTAACCAAGGGTGATTGAATGACTGCACAAAAAAAGTTATTTGCGGGGCGAATTTTGGTGGTATTTTTTACTGGATGGCTCTGTTTTTGCGGCTCAGCAGTGGCCGGCGAATGGCCTCAATGGCTGGGTCTCAGCCGGGACAATAAATCACGGGAGACGGGACTGCTGAAAAAATGGCCCGAGGGCGGCCCGAAGCTGTTGTGGTCGGTGGACGGTCTGGGGGACGGCTGGGCATCGGTTTCAATAGCCGACGGGCTGATTTACACAACGGGCAAAAACGGCAAAACCGAGTCCGTTTGTGCGATAGAGCTTACAGGAAAGAAGAAATGGCAGACGGAATCAGGCCCGGCCTGGACAGGGGCTCATCCAGGCGCAAGGTGTGCTCCAACGTTCGACGAAGGCCGTCTTTATGTTACGACGAGCAGCGGGACAGTCACGTGCCTGGATGCAAAAAGCGGACAGGTGAAGTGGTCGGTCGATGCGTTCGGAAAATTCAAAGGAAGTCACGGCCGATGGGGCACTGCAGAATCACCTCTGATATACGACAATATGGTATTTTATATGCCGGGTGGTAATAACACGACGGTGGTGGCAATAGACAAAATGACGGGCCGGATTATATGGGCCAGTGCCGCACTTGACGATAACAGAGCTTATGTCTCACCTATTTTGGTTGAAAGAGGGGACAGGAAAATAATCGTCGGCGTCACGGCGAATTACATAATCGGTGTGGATGCCAGAGACGGAACAATACTGTGGAAATACGACTACGTGAAAAAGCACGGCAAAAAAAGAGGTGCAGACATCAACACGACAACACCGTTATATCATGACGGGAACATCTATGTCACCAGTGGATATGACCACGTGGGTGTGATGCTGAAATTGTCGGAGGACGGGAAAGATGTTTCGCTGAAGTGGGTTGACGAGACACTCGACTGTCATCATGGCGGCGTGGTTTTTGTGGACGGCTACATCTACGGGGCGAGCTGGAAGGGAAACGGCGACGGAAACTGGGTTTGCCTGGATTGGGCTACCGGCAAGGTGATGTACGATACGCACTGGATTAACAAGGGAGCGATTAGCTACGCCGACGGAATGCTGTACTGCTACGAGGAGAAAAAGGGCAACGTCGCGCTTGTCAGGGCCACGCCGGAGAAATTCGATATTGTCAGCAGCTTCGCCGTTACTAAAGGGACGGGCGAGCACTGGGCGCTTCCGGTCATCAGCGGCGGCCGGCTGTACATACGGCACGGTGAGGTGCTAATGGCATACGATATTAAGGCCCATTGAGGGTTAGAAGGAGTACCGTAAATGTCACAAAATACAACAATAATTTACTGTGATTGTGCATACTATGAGAACATTGCAAAAGAAGTTAAATCGGCGGTAGCGGGTGCACTTGGGCGAAGCGGTCTTGATTTTGAGGCGGTGGCGGATTTATGCGGGCTGGCGGCGAAAAAGGACAGCCGGCTCAGGGACTGGGCGGCGGCGGAATCGGTTAAGATAATCGCCTGTTACCCGAGGGCGGTCAAGTGGCTGTTTCATACGGCCGGTGCCGATTTGGACCCGCAGCGCACCGAGATATTCAATATGCGAACGATGTCGGCGGAAGAGATTATCTCTTCTGTTGTCCCGGCACAAAGCAAAATCGAAATCGGCGGGGACATCGAGCCGGGCGGAAAGGGCGACTGGGTGCCGTGGTTTCCGGTTATCGATTACGAGAGGTGTAAGAGCTGCAGGCAGTGTATGAACTTTTGTCTTTTTGGTGTTTTTGCCGTTGACGATGCCGGGCGGGTCGAGGTTGCCAATCCGGCGGGCTGCAAGACGAATTGTCCGGCCTGCGCAAGGGTGTGTCCGCAGACGGCAATCATTTTCCCCAAGTACGAGTCAAGCCCAATCAACGGCGATGAGGTTACCGAAGAGACACTGGTAACCGAGACGGCGAAGGTGGATATAAAGCAGCTTCTGAGCGGTGACATTCGTAAGGCAATCCGCAGCCGGTCCGGCAAAGCCAGATTCGCCCCGTCTGAAAAAGCAAACGGCCAAGGCCCCGGCAGCGAAACGGAATCTTTTATAAGCGAAATCCAGAAAAAATTGAGTATCCCGAACGATGTGCTGACGAGTCTTTCTGCAAAGGACCTTGCTCAAATACGACAACAATCAGATAAACAAGACAAAGACAATCTACCAAAGGGCAAATGACAGTGAGGGCCAAACAATTCAGACCGACGGTGGTACTTGTGGCGGACAGAACGCTCAGCGCCGATTACAGGGTTTTGTTCGAGGGCATTTTCGCCACGATGCAGACCACGAAGGTCCCTGAATTCGTGATGAGGCATTTTTTGTCGCCTCGAGTTGCAGCCGACGGCTTCGGGCGGGCGAAGACGGCCCCTCTGGGATTAAGGCGAGTCGAGTCGGCCATTCTGAAATTTACAAATCTAAGCGCCGACGAGGTGGTCTGCACGACACCGGAGGCACTGGCGGGATTGTTAGGGCCCTGGGTCAGGGTTGTTGCCTTTAGCTCGAGCGACCCGCTCGGCCGGGGGATGAGTAATACGACGACGACAAGTTTCTGGAAGGGAGAATTGTACACGAGTTTCTGGACGCGGCAAATGCTCCGGCAGTTGGCCGAGGCCAAACGCAACTACGGTTTTAAGATAGTTGCCGGCGGCGCAGGGGCCTGGCAGTGGGTGCAGAATCCCGAGCGGTGCAGGAAACTGGGAATTGATGTTGTCTTCGACGGCTATTTCGAGTCAGAAGGTGCGAAACTTGTCAGCGACATAATCAATGGGCGGCAATATCCCGAATACGTCTGTGAAAAGGCCTGCTGCGCCGACAGGGTACAGCCGATTAAAGCGGCCTCGATGCTCGGTATCATCGAGCTTTCGAGGGGCTGCGGCCGGGGCTGTAAGTTCTGCACGATGGCCCATAAGAAGATGGAGCATATTTCGCCGGATACAATCCTTGTCGATATCGAGACAAACGTTGCAAACGGTATAACCAATGTCGTCAGCAGCAGCGAAGATTTCTTTCGATATGGCGCTCCGGGGGCAAAGCCGAACTTCGAGGGCTTATGCAATCTGCTCGAACGGATGCGAAAGATACCGGGGCTTTCGTTTATGCAAATCGACCATGCAAACATCAATTCGGTATTGCAGCTTGACGATGCCGAGCTGGCACAGATAAGAAAACTTTTAGCGTGGAATTGCAGGACGGACTATCTCTGGGTGAATATGGGGATTGAAAGTGCAAACGGCCAGCTCGTTGCGGCCAACTGTCCGGGAAAGATTTGGCCTTTTCGCCCCGAGGACTGGGAGCAGATGGTGAAAGAATCGGCTGAGCGAATGGCGCGGGCGGGTTTCTTTCCGCTGTACAGCATAATATTAGGGCTGCCGGGCGAGACGCCTGATGATGTCGAACGTACACTGAAATTAGTAAAATATCTTGGCCGAAAACGGGCTGTGGTATTCCCGGTATTTTACGAACCGACAGCCGGCGAAGACGACGGATTTACACTTGATAAAATGACAGCCGGACACCTTGAGCTGTACCGCAGTTGTTATGAAATAAACTTTCGGTTAGTGCCCCGGTTGTTCCGGGACAACCAGCGGGCGGGCGGCGTATCGCTTGCGAAGCGGGTAATTGTGCAGATATTAGGCAGATGTGAGGTGCACTCGTGGAGAGGGGCATTTAGAAAAATGCAGAAGAAACTGGCGAACCGGCCGGTCGTTGAGGAGCAGGTGCAGGTATGCGGGACGATTTAGTAATAAAGGCAAGGCCGGCGCGGCCGCCGCAGGATAATATCCCGCGGACAAAGCCGCAGCGGGATAGATTGCTCGATATCATTCGAGAGTACGTGCGGGATGAAGGGCCTGTCGGGCCTTTGTCCCTCGAGGAGCTGTGGCGGCACAGTGATAATATCCTCAGGATTGCAAAGGCAGAGCCGAAGTACCGCGACTACATTGCGGTGCTCGTGAACAACGAGCTGTGGCGGGAGATTGTGGCCGGTGTTCCTTACGACAAACGGCTGCTGCTTTTGCCGCAGTGTTTGCGGGACGTGAAAAACTGCAAGGGGCAAATAGATGAGTTAGGCCTAGTTTGCAACCACTGCGGCCGATGTGTGATAAACGAGCTGCAGAGCCAGGCCGAGCAGCTTGGTTATGCGGTTCTTGTGGCTGAGGGCTCTCCCATTGTTACGAGTTTAATAGAAAGCGGCAAAATCGAGGCGGTGATTGGCGTTAGCTGCCTTTCGGTACTGCAGCAGGTGTTTCCTTATATGTCGGCGGGGGCGATTGCCGGCGTTGCAATACCCCTTCTGCAGGACGGCTGTGCCAATACCAGCATCGATATGGACTGGCTGTGGGAAGCAATATACGAAAACAGCGAAGACAGAACGCGTCTTCTCAATCTTCAGCGGCTGCGCGGCGAGGTTCAGGGCTGGTTCACGCCGGCAGCGCTGCGGTCGATAACCGGCCGGCCGAGCGGGCAGGTGCAGGAGCTTGCGTTTCAGTGGCTTGGCAAGGCGGGCAAGCGCTGGCGGCCGTTTTTGGCGGTGTGCGCGTTCCAGGCCGTCAGGCAGGACGGCGAAGAAAAGCTACCTGCCGAGCTGATGCAGCTCGCCGTGGCCGTCGAGTGCTTTCACAAGGCGTCTTTAATCCACGACGATATCGAAGATGCAGACGACAAACGTTATGACGACGAGACGATGCACGTCAGGTACGGCGTCCCGATTGCGCTGAACATCGGTGATTTTCTCCTTGGCGAGGGATACCGGCTTTTGACGGAGCTTAAAGCCCCGGCGGAGGTTACGGCAGCGATGCTGCAGGTCGCCGCCCGGGGACATTGCGATTTATGCTTAGGCCAGGGGAAGGAGCTGTCCTGGGTGCGTCGGCCTGGCCCGCTGAGCTGCGCCGAGGCAATCGAGATTTATAAAAACAAGACGGCTCCGGCGTTTGCCGTCGCTTTGAATTTGGGCGTGCTGCTTGCGGGCGGCGGCGAAAAACTGGGCATTGTCTTCAAACACTACAGCGAAGCGCTCGGAATCGCCTACCAGATAAAAGACGACATCGACGATTTCGATTCGGAAAACGCTGCGGACGGCTGCGGCGAAATTCGCCCGTCGTTTCCGCTTGCACTGGCATTCGAGTTAGGGGAAAAAGCAGATAGAGAATTGCTGCTGACGGCAGTTACCGGCGGGGGAAAACCCTGCTCTCGAAGCCGGATGCGGGCCATCTTCGAGAAACTTCAAATCATCCCTACGGCCCGGGCCACGATGGAATCGTATAAAACCAGGGCCATCGGCTCGCTTGTTCCGCTTAAAAATGCGAACATCAAGGGACTGCTTCGCCGGGTTGTCTCCAAAATCTTCAACGACATCGAGGTAATGAGCTGCTGTGATGACTATCAGGCGCGATATGGTAAAGGCGGTAAGCCGGGCTGAGAATGTACTCGGCAGTTCGGTCGGTTTGGTCGTCGAATACCTGCTGTCACAAATCAATCCCGACGGCGGCTTCAGTGCAAGGGACGGGCGCAGCGATTTATATTATAGTTTGTTCGGCGCCGAGGCCCTTGTCGGGCTGAATGCCGATGTGCCTGTCGAGCGTATCGTTGGCTTTTTTTATCAATTCACCGGCCTCGAATCACTGGATATTGTGCATCTGGCTTCCCTGGTGCGGTGCTTAGCCGATTTATCACAGCCGCTCGGCTCGCAATTGAAGAAACTTCTTATCCGCCGGCTCAGCCGGTATCGCAGCGCCGACGGCGGCTACGATACGAAAATCGACTCGGAGACGGGGACAATGTACGGTTGCTTTCTGGCCGTGGGGCTGTGCCAGGATTTGGGCGTCGATGTGCCGGCGCCGGATAAACTGCTCGGTTGTATTGAGTCACTGCACAGACCGGACGGCTCTTATGCAAACGATAAGTCGATAGTGCCCGGCTCGACGCCGGCTGCGGCCGCGGCTGTGACGATACTGCACTATTTTGACCGGCCCGTGAACGGCTCAACGCTCGATTGGCTGGGCGGTCAATTTTTGCCATCGGGCGGATGCCTGGCCGTGCCTGCGGCGCCGATGGCGGATTTGCTTTCCACCGCGGTGGCTGTGCACGGCCTGGCGCTGGCCGGTGTGCCGCTCGATAACCTTAAAGAGCCGACGCTTGATTTCATAGACTCTCTCTGGAACGGCAGGGGCGGCTTTTACGGCAATAGCGCCGATGCGACGGCTGATTGCGAATATACGTACTACGGACTTTTGGCACTTGGTCGGCTTGGGTGATGGTGATGGATATTGACAAGGACAGACTCAAAGAAACTCTCGACAATTTTACCGAGAAACTGTTGAGTTCGCGCACGCCGGCCGGTTACTGGCGGGGACATCTTTCGAGCAGCGCCTTATCGACTGCAACGGCCGTTTTCGCCCTGGCGCTTGTTGACAAAACGGCATATCGGGCTTACATAAAACGCGGGCTTGACTGGCTTACGGCGAATCAAAATGCCGACGGTGGATGGGGAGATACCGTAGTTAGCTCGAGCAATATCAGTACGACAATGCTGTGTTGGGCGGCATTTTCGGCCGCCGACGAGTCCGATGCCGTTCGCCGAAGCGCAGCGGCGGCGGAAAGCTGGCTTGCAAGGCGGGCCGGGAGCTTGAAACCCGACGCCCTTGCCGGCGCCGTCAGCGGCAAGTACGGCGGCGACCGGACATTTTCGGTCCCGATTCTGACAATGTGTGCCCTGGCGGGGAAGCTGGGCGATAAAGACAACGCCTGGAAACTAATAAGGCCGCTGCCTTTCGAGTTTGCCGCGTGTCCTCGCCGGCTGCTAAAACTGTTTCGGCTGTCGGTCGTCAGTTATGCACTGCCGGCGCTTATTGCGGTAGGCCAGGCGCACTATCATCACAAGAGGCCGGCAAATCCGGTAACCGCAATGCTTCGCCGGCTGACAAGGAAAAAGTCGCTCCGCGAGCTGAGAGCCATTCAGCCGGCTGACGGCGGTTTCCTCGAGGCGCCGCCGCTTACCGCTTTTGTCGTCATGTGCCTTGCATCTATCGGGCAAAAGGACAGTGTCGTTGTCTCGAAGGGTACTGCGTTTCTTCTTGGTTCGGCAAGAGATGACGGTGGCTGGCCTATAGATGTAAATCTTTCGACCTGGGTGACAACGCTGTCGGTAAACGCACTGGCCTGCTCGCGTTCTTTTCGGGAACTTCTCGGCCCCGACGAGCGGGCGGCAATTCGGGACTGGCTGCTCGACCAGCAATATCACCGGGTACATCCATATACACTTGCTGCGCCGGGCGGCTGGGCGTGGACGGATTTGCCCGGCGGTGTTCCCGACGCCGACGATACAGCAGGTGCTCTTATTGCGCTGCACAATCTCGATTTGCCCGATGCTGAGGTTATTGCTGCCGTCGAGGCGGCGGTCGGTTGGCTTTTGGGTCTGCAAAACAGCGACGGCGGCATCCCGACCTTTTGCCGGGGCTGGACGAAGCTGCCTTTCGACCGCAGCACAGCCGACCTTACCGCACACACCATAGCCGCCCTTGGCCTTTGGCGTGAAATGCTGAACCCCAAGCTGCAAAAAAGAATTGGCCGCACAACGCGGCGATACCTGAACTACCTGAAAAATAATCAACAAGGAAACGGCTGCTGGCTGCCGTTGTGGTTCGGCTGTGAGTCGGCTCCGCAGCAGCAAAATCCGGTCTATGGAACGGCGAAAGTTATTTCTGCATTGTGCGGGAGTGCTGCCCGCTTTGGTACTTCGATTTGGCCTATGCTCGAAAAGGCAGTTCGCTGGCTTCTGTCGGCACAAAACGCTGACGGCGGCTGGGGCGGTGCGCAGGGCTCCGAGTCGTCCATCGAGCAGACGGCCCTGGCCGTCGATGCCCTTGCCGCACTTAGAGCCGTTATGGCCGAAAAGCACAATACCGAAGTTCAATCGCATATTCCGGTACGGGACATCGAATCTGCAATTTCCAAAGGTACAAAATGGCTCATTGAACAGAGCAATACAGGCCAAGCATACACCCCGGCGCCAATCGGCCTTTACTTCGCAAAATTGTGGTACTACGAGCGGCTTTACCCTCTCATCTTCCCGGTCTCGGCCTTGTCGAAGGTGTATAACTTGATAAACGAGCGAATTCTTGTTAATAAATAAGCCGGTGGTAATTACAGGGTTTTTGAAGAAAGGGTCATTCGATGGGCTTTCCGGATATTAGGATGAGACGGCTTCGCAGCAGCAGGGCGATGCGCCGGCTTGTTCGCGAGACGGTGCTGAGCGTTGACGATTTGGTATATCCGCTTTTTGTCAGGCCGGGCGAGAATACAAAAAAGCCGATTAAGTCTATGGCCGGCTGCTACCACCTTTCACCCGACACCGCCGTCGCCGAGGCGGCCCGGGCGGCTTCGCTTGGCATACCTGCGGTGCTGCTGTTCGGGCTGCCTGCCAGAAAGGATGAGACCGGCTCCGAGGCCTTCTCGGAGCAGGCGGCGGTTCAGCTCGCCGTCAGGCGGATAAAGCAATCGGTACCTGAGATGCTTGTTATTACCGATGTATGTCTTTGTGAATATACCACGACGGGCCATTGCGGCGTCGTAAAAGACGGCAAGGTCGATAACGACCGCACGTGTGAGCTTCTGGCCAAGGTCGCTCTTTCGCACGCCCAGGCCGGCGCAGATGTGGTAGCCCCGTCGGATATGATGGACGGCAGGATAAAGGCGGTCCGCGACTGCCTTGAGAGCAACGGTTTCCATAACGTCGCCATTATGTCCTACGCCGCCAAGTATGCCTCTGCTTTTTACGGGCCTTTCAGGGATGCGGCCGAGTCGGCCCCGGCCTTCGGCGACCGGAAGGGCTATCAGATGGACCCGCCGAACGCCCGGCAGGCGATGGCTGAGATTGCGATGGATATCGAGGAAGGGGCCGACATCGTTATGGTAAAACCCGCCCTGTGTTACTTGGATGTAATCCGCCGGGCCAAAGACAGGTTCGATTGTCCCATTGCCGCCTACAACGTCAGCGGTGAGTATATGATGCTCAAGACCGCCGCCGATGCCGGGCTTATCGACGCAAATGCTGCAATGATGGAGATGCTGTACTCAATCAAGAGGGCCGGCGCCGGTATCATCATCACCTACTTCGCCAAAGAAGCGGCAAAGCTGCTGCAGGACTAATTTGTTAAAGGTTGAAGGATGAAGAACAAAAACGACAACGCTACAGGCAGCAGCTTTATGTCACAGCTTGTTATTTTCTGTTTGCTTTCTGTGCTGTTTGTTACCGGCTGTGAAAGCTCACTCGTCAGTGAGATTTCCAACTCGGCGGGGCCTAAAAAGAACGGCAGGGTCGTGCTGCCTATCAATCAGGTACTTACACCGGCCGGCAAACAGGTCGAGCTGCCGGGACTGCGTCCGCAGGTTGTCGGCGTCAGCCCTGACGGTAAACTGTTAGTAACATCCGGCAAGACGGCAGAATTAATTGTTCTGAAACCATCGAGCGGCAAGATACTCCAGCGGGTGCCGCTGCCGTCGGAGGCCGGTCGCAGGCCCTCGGCAGATTCGGCCAATAATCTCAAGCCGGATGAAGACGGCCAAGTCAGCTATACCGGATTAACCTTTTCGCCGGACGGTTCGAGAATTTATCTTTCCAACGTCAACGGCAGTATTAAGGTTTTCGCCGTCGGAGCCCACCGGCGAGTTAAGCCGTTATATTCGATACGTTTGCCGGCTGCGGGCATCAAGGACCGGCAAAAGGCGCTGCCTGCGGGCTTGGCGATTTCTAAAGACGGCCGGCTGCTCTACATAACGCTGAATGTGTCGAATCGGCTGCTGGAATTTGACCTTAAAGCGAATAAGCCGCTGAGGATATTTGATACAGGTGCTGCGCCTTATGCTGTTGTTTTGGCTGCGGGTAAGGCATACGTGAGCAACTGGGGCGGGCGCCGGCCTGACGCATCGAGCGTTACCGGCCCGGTCGGATTAACCGGATATGTCCGGGTTGACCCCGTGCGTTTTATCGCCAGCGAAGGTTCGGTTTCTGTGATTGATTTGCAAACAGGAAAAATAAAAGACGAGATTCTTGTCGGACTGCACGCATCGGCTCTGGCAGCGACGGCTGACGGACGATACGTTATGGTTGCCAACGCCGGCAGCGATACCGTCAGCATAATCGACACTGCCAGCGATAAAGTTGTTGAGACTATTACCCTAAACTGGCACGATGGCGATTTGTTCGGAGCTACGCCTAATGCAATAGCTTTTGACAAGCGCAAAAGCTTGATGTACGTCTGCAACGGTACGCAAAACGCGGTGGCTGTGGTCTCTTTTAAGCCGAGACAATCAAAACTGCTCGGGCTGATACCGACCGGCTGGTTTCCCGGGGCGGTAGCAATTGACGAGGATGGTGAAACATTATACGTGGCAAACATAAAAGGCATCGGTTCGTGGAAACGATATGCAAAAAAAGAGAAGCATTCTTACAACAGCCGGCAGTATTTCGGAACCGTATCGATAATAAAGGTCCCGTCTCAGGCGATACTTGCCGGGTACACACAAGCTGTTCTTGACAACAACCACCGGGCCCTTGCCAAGGTGGCGATGCTTGCTGCCCGGCCCGGACAGCCGGCCCGGCCTGTCCCGCAGCGCACCGGCGAGCCGTCGGTGTTCAGGCACGTGATTTACATCATAAAGGAAAACAGGACATACGACCAGGTACTCGGCGATATGAAGCAGGGCAACGGTGATTCTGAATTGTGTGTATTCGGCGAAGATGTTACTCCAAATCAGCATAAGATATGTCAGGAGTTTGTTTTGCTGGATAATACGTACTGCAGCGGTATTCTAAGCGCCGATGGTCATCAGTGGACCGATTCTGCCATCACCACCGACTATATGGAAAAGTCATTTGCCGGTTTTCCGCGCAGCTATCCCGACGGTATGGGTGAACACGACGTCGATGCCCTGGCGTATTCGCCGGCGGGTTTCATCTGGGACAATGCCATCGCTTATGGTATTTCCCTGAGGGACTATGGCGAGTTCACTATCGGCACAACCCGGTGGAGAGACTGCGAAGAAAAGGGCGAGCCCACTTTTCTCGATATTTACAGGGACATAACAAACAAAACGTCTCTGATTGAAATAAGTTCGACGGCGGCGATAGATTCGTTAAAACCATATATATGCTCCCGGACAATCGGCTGGGACCTGACCGTGCCCGATATATTCCGCGCCGAGCAGTTTATAAGGGAGCTTCGTCAGTTCGAGCGTAATGGCGAGATGCCCCGGCTGATAATAATGTGTTTGCCCAACGACCA
>CAZPDW010000028.1:0-1276 GCA_964585535.1 uncultured Pirellulales bacterium | reverse complement strand
GGCACACGTGCCGGCAGGCCTACACCGGCCGCCCAGGTTGCCGACAACGATTTGGCCTTCGGCAGGATTGTCGAGGCGGTAACCAGCAGCCGGTTCTGGAAAGATACCTGCATATTTGCGATAGAAGACGACCCGCAGGACGGCTGGGACCACGTCAGCGGGTTCCGAACCACCGCCTACGTCATCAGCCCTTATACTAAGCGCTCGGCGGTTGTAAGTGAAAAATACGACCAGCCCGGTATGCTTCGGACGATAGAGCTGATACTTGGCCTGCCGCCGATGAACCGGATTGACGCATCGGCCGAGCCGATGACCGCCTGTTTTACCGATGTGCCCGACTATACCCCTTTCGTGGCGGTGCCCAACAGAATTCCACTCGACCGGATGAATCCTGAGCCGCAGGCGATTGCTGATCCTGTTCAACGCTCGTTTGCAGTCGCATCAGCCGAACTGCCTCTTGACGAGGTCGATAAATGTCCGGAAGATTTGCTCAATCGCATCATCTGGAACGCACAAAAGGGCTCACAGGCTCCATATCCCGATTGGGCGATCAACGCCGACGATGATGACTAATCCCGGATTTCCCATATTAAAGTACTCAAAGTGACCGATTCCATTTTTTAGACACTGATTAACGCAGATTAACACTTTTTTGAAATTATGGATTCCCGCTTTCGCGGGAATGACAAATCATGCTATGTTCTTATCAATAAAATAGTTGTATCCACATTCATCCTAAAAACGGTCAGTTTGAGTAAAGTAGCGCATTTGATATTGCTTTGATAGTATAGAGCTTATGGATGCCATACAAGCCAGTTTTGACTATTCTGATTTGGAGAACCCAATGGGTGAAAGAAGCAAGGATGCCTTGAGAGTCACCCCCAGAGGGGGATTATAAAACAGGCATTGCCTGTTTGACCGAAAATTGAAGCTGGAATTTTAGGAGGGAGAGCCACAGAATATACCGTTGCTTCGTTCATCTGCCGGGTATCACGCTTGATATGCTGAATATCACGCTTCATATTGGCCACATCACCCTTCACCTATAGCAGATAACGCTTCATCTGCCTAATATCACGCGTTATCTACCCCATATCACGCCTCATCTGCCTCATATCACGCTTACTTTGCCTCGGAGTAAGCCCACTCTGCCTCAGGTCAAGCCGACTTTGTCACGGAGTGAACCGACAATGCCTCATTGTAAAGCTATTTCTTGCGTTTCTTTCTGTCTGGCCGCTGGGTTAATGCAGAGGCGGCGGTACTCTTGGCCTTTTTT
>CAZPDW010000027.1:0-18149 GCA_964585535.1 uncultured Pirellulales bacterium | reverse complement strand
TGTGCTAATTCTCGGTCCCCCTTCCGGCGATAGGTCTCATTGCCACCTACTGAAGTTTACACGCCTCTGGCGGGCACTTCTGCTCTTATGACCCTGATACCCTGAAACCTTACTCCTCCCTGTCCGCTGTACGCTGTCTAAGTCCTTTTACTCTTTGTGTCCATTCGTGCAAATTCTTATTTCTAATTTCTTAGTGCCCTGGCAGTGACAATCCGTGAAAATCCGTGTTAATCCGTGGTTAAAATTTGCTTGACATTTAACTTCCCATATTGTAAAATACCCACCTAACATATAGAAAGTGAGCTTGTGCCGGCGAAGGGGGGTACATAGTATCCTAAACTCGGAGGTTTCAACAATGGCCGCCCAAACTCATGTATTTCAAGACGGTTACATTGTGTTTCGTATTTTGGTAATTCGTATTTTGAATTTGTTTAGTCCTTGGGACTCCACAGGACGCCTTACGGCGGAAATACGAACGACGAAATACTTTTTATGCAAAACGAACCCAATTTAAAAATAGGCAAAATATAAACCTAACCCCTTACCCAGAAAATAGCTACACCTCGCCGCAAGCCCCCGGCTTTATGCCGGGGGTTCTACCCGGAATCCAAACAGGGGACCAATTTCGGAGGTTATATATGGAGCCGTTATTCCGCTGTTTCCATTTTTGCGCCGATGGATTTCATTAGCTCGACATAGTCAGGGAAGGTTACGGCAATCGCCTCGGCGGTGTCTATTTCGCAATCACCGATGACCAGGCCGGCCAGCGACAGTGCCATAGCGATTCTGTGGTCGGCTCTGGCGTCGAGAGCGGCGGGTTTCGGTCGGCTTTGTCGTATTACAAGGCCGTCGGGCAGTTCTTCGACATCGACGTCCATCTTTTTAAGCTCCTCGGCCATAGAGGCGATACGGTCGGTCTCCTTGGACCTCGCCTGCGGGACGTTTATGAGCCGGGTCTCACCCTCGGCAAAGGCGGCGGTGACGGCCATAGCGGGCAGTGCGTCGGGGGTGGCGTTCATATCTATGACGGCTCCTCTCAGCGGTGCGGCCTTGACGGTTACGGCCTTTGCATCGATGCGGATATCAGCGCCCATTTTGCGGAGGTAATCGACTACGGCCTTGTCGGGCTGGCTGTCCGCGAAGTCCAGGCCGGTAAGAGTTACTTCATCGGCAAGCAGGGCGGCGGCGCAGAGAAAAAATGTCGCACTGGAGAAATCGGCGGGGATGTCGGCGTCGAACGGCTGATAGCTTTGGTCGCCTTTGATTTTGAAGTTTCTAAAGTTGTTGTTCTCGTAGTCGATATTCTGTTTGTCGAGCCAGTCGAGTGTCATTTGGACGTAGCCCGGCTCGTTGAGCAGGGTGACATCGATTTCGGTATCGTTTTTTGCAAGCGGCGTACACAGCAGCAGGGACGAGAGGTACTGGCTTGTCGATGCGGCGATGGTGGTTTTGCCGCCTTTGATTTGGCCGGAGACGGTAACAGGGGGCTTGCCGTTGTCGCGTAGGAAGGTGCATTTTGCACCGAGCTGCTGCAGGGCCTTGGCCAGCGGGCCGACCGGTCTTGTCCGGATTTGCTCATCGCCGGTGAAGGTGTTTGTCCTGCCCGGCTCTGCCAGCGCCGCCGAACCCATTGCGATGCGAAGGGTGGTTCCGGAGTTGCCGACGTCGATGGTTTCTTTCGGTGTTTTGATTTGCCCGGCGGTGCCGGTTACCTTCCAGAAACGGCGGCTGGAAGTGTCGATGGCGGCGCCGAGGGCCTTGTAGCAGGCGACTGCTGAGAGCGTATCGCTGGAGACAAGGGGGCCACGGATGGTGCTTTGGCCTTCGGCTAATGAGGCGATTGCCACGGCGCGGATTGTGTGGGATTTCGAGCCGGGGATGGCGACTTTGCCCTTCAAACGTGATTTTGCAACAACGAGCTTCATAGCGGGCGGTATTTTAAGGGGAAATGGTGGTTTTGTCGTGATAAAAATGTGGTTGTGTACAGGTGGCCGTGCGCGGGCGGTGATTGGCATGTGACATTCGTGGTCTGTTGAAATGTGAACCCGCCGGCCGATTTGGAATCGGCCGGCGGTTCGGTTCACCGTCTTACTTTAGTTCCAGACCTTGATGCCGGGAACTTTCTTGCCGTCGCTGTCAACGACGCGCAGCATAAACTCGTACTCGCCCCAGTCCTGGTCAACCTTGAGCAGGATGAGGTTCATTCCCTTGTTGAGCTTTACGGGATAGATTTCCTGGTCCATCTCAGCGCCGCGATAGACGTGCTCGGAGCCGACAAGCTTATTGTTCAGCCAGAGCTTGTATCCGTCGTCGGAGCCGATGCGGATTTCGACGTTTTTGTCGGCGTCGGCTTTGAGCCAGCAGGCCGAGTACGTCAGGACGTCTTCCTGGTTGTAATCGAGGCCGAGGGAATCGACCGCAAAGAAGCTGATTTCGGTGTAGGTGGACTTATACTGCTGCCATTTGACGGCAGTGCCGTCGGCTTTTTTGACTTCTTTGCCGTTGGTGGGCGTATAGTTTGCCTCTCCGCCGAGATAATCGACGTTGTAGCCCTTATTGTCGGGTCTTTCACCGGGATTTGGGAATGTTCCGATGATAAGCCAGTTACTGATGAAGCCCTCTTCATCCATCCAGTTGGATGAGAAATCGTAAGGCCCGAGTGTTTGTGCCTTTACGGCGGCGGTCTTTAGTTCGGCTTTAGCTTTGCCGGCCGGTGCCGCCGTGCCGGCCTGCTGCTCGCAGCCGACGATGAAGGCGCCCAATAATGCAAGACACACAACAGAGATAAAGATTCGAGTTTGACTTTTGCTCATGAGACAACTCCTTTCAAAAATTGGACTGACTGATATTACTTTTTCCCGGCTCGCAGCCGAAACTCGACCGCTCAGGAACATATTCACCGAATGTTCTTGCAGGGCCTGGTTATGCCGGTGCCGAATCAGCCGAAGCTCCGCAACAACGGACTTCCTTCGCAGTAAAGTAATAGCCAGGTGGGATTCGTGCAAGTTTTTTTTGTCTGCAATTTTGGTTTTTTCTCGGTTGACTCGTGCCGCCGTGTAATTTGGGGCAGGATAGGTAAAAGGGGAGGATATTGCGAGGGGTTGAATACTCGCGGCCGAGGCGCAGTATGTGATTTTGGTCGTATTTGTGTGAGGTGTTTAAGTCCGTGAGCAATACCGGATGCGGTTTGACTGCGTGGGGTCATTGACGTCGGTAAGGGGGTAATAGGCGTCGATTCCGATGTAATCGAGGGCGTCCCACCAGAGAACGTTCTGTTCGTTTCCGTGGTTTGCGGCGTAGGTAAGCGGGCCGGTGTAGCGGGTGCGGGTGTTTGAAGCGATGCTTCGCCATGAATCGGCCCAGCCGGTGGTGTCGATAAATTCACAGCCGATGCAAAGCATTTCGACGTTTTTGAGCTCGGCGACGTCGGCCCAGTAATTGATGAACTGCTGATACTCGGTGAACCATGCGGTTGAGGGGACTATTCCGGCTCTCCACTGGCCGCTCTTGACGTCAACCATTGGCTTTAGCATTACTCTGATGCCGAGCTGGTAACAGGTGTCGATGGCGTGCATAACGGATTCGGTGGAGGCGGAATACCACGATGAATCGGCATAGATTTCGGTGGAGGTTACAGTGACCTGGAACCAGAAGACATTGAGGGCTATAATAAGATTTGAAGCGAGATGACGATTCGCGACCACGCCTCCGGCTTATTCTTACAAGTTGTTGGCGTCGGCGGGCGGTTTGAACCAATTGGCGGTTGTGCCCAGGCGGTCGAGCAGCAGCTTCATATCGGCGGCGTCGATAGTGCCATCGCCGTTGATGTCACCGAGGAGGCATTCGTCCGATTTTTCAATGCCGGTCAGGATATTGCGTAGCATAATATCCAGGTCTTTCGTATCGACGGTGCCGTCGGCGTTGAGGTCATACCACAGGATGTTTTCCCTGTCCGGCGTCGGGGCAGGATTCCAGGCCAGGGCGTATGTCAGGTTATCGTCTGGGCTGGGGGTATTATCCGTGTTGTTTAACGACGCCACGATTTCGTAGTCAGTGTAGTTGGGGTCGGTTTGGGTGTAGAGGTGCTCGATATTGTCGGCCCGGCTGTCGCTGTAGTCCAGCAGGTAATCTTTGTTGGGGTCGTTGGTGTCAACGGCCCAGCATTCGAGGCGAAGGTCTGCATCGGTTTCGGGCAGGGCATTGTAGGGGTATGCGGCGGCGTAGTGTTTGTTCCAGCACAGGGTGGCTTTTATCATTTTGCCGGCCGGTTCGTTTATGGTTATTCTGTAAACGGCCTGTGGTTTTTGGTTTTTCTGCAGTTGGTTAATGTCCCAGCCGGCCGGCGGGCAATCACCGGGTTTGCTTCGGCCGGCGATAAGCTGGTGGTAAGCGTCGGCGGAATTGAGCATACCGGCTCCCTGGGCAAAGTCGAGCGGGACTTCGTGGTCGTCGTCTTTCGTGAGCAGGCCCTTGTGCCAGAAGGGAAGTTTGGAGGCGGAATTGAGCAGGACGGCTTTTATCAGGCAGTTTCCGCCGTTTGGCGAGGCGGCGAGCCGGAGGTTTGGGTCTTCGTTTGCCTTTTGCAGGAGCACAGCGGCGGTACCTGCGACTATGGGAGTGGCAAAGCTCGACCAGTTTCCGGTCGGCTGATAGCCGTTCGGGTCGTTGTAGTCGGCGACGATGCAGTTTCCCGGAGCGACAATGTCGGGTTTGCACCGGCCGTCCGGGGTTGGCCCGGCGCTGGAGTGGGCCGGCAGGGCCAGTGAAAAGCGGGACAGCTTTACGGCCAAGCCGGCGGCGTTGACCGAATCGATTACGCCGACGCCGATGACGTTTGCGCCGGCGCCCGGGTAAAGGACGGGGTCTGATACATCCCGGCCGTTGCCGATACCCGCCACCACGGTCAGTCCGTACTGCTCGGCGAGTGAGTCAATTGCCCTTGTCCACCAGTCGTCGAACGTCTCGCCTATCCCGGCAACTATGATGTCCGCGTCGGGCGCCGAGCCGGTGAAGAGGTTGTTTATAACGAAATGCCAGAACTCGTAAACGTCCGCCCGTGCACCGGGTGCAGCGCCAAGGTAGCGGAAGCTGCCGAGCTGCTCGTTGAATGCGTTGTCGTCGCGGCCTAAGAGGATGGAGCAGATGGCGGTGGAGTGCGGTGATATGCCGGGTACGACAAAGTTATGGTCGTGAAAGGCAAGCTGTGCGTTTGCAAAGCAGTTGTGCCCGACGGCGGGCCGGTAATCGTTTTGCGGCCGGCCGTCGGTGTAGGTAATGCTTCTGGAGATGACGGCCAGGCGGATACCCGAGCCGGTGAGGTTGGGGTCAAGCTGCCTGAGCTGATACAGGCCGGTGTAGCTCAGCGCCTGCGGCTGAAGATTCTCCGCAGCGGGCTGCTGAGCCGCCGCGGCAGAGGCGGACAGTACCGATGTGACTGCCAGCAGGGCGGTCAGAGCGAAGGCAAGTTTTCTGTCGGCGGTATATGTCAATTCCCTGCTCCGAAAGCGAAGGTCGAGTTCGTTCATCGGTTTCGTATCGCAGGGCCGGGGTCTGAAGCGGTTGCCGCATCGGCCGGCCACGATACTTATTCCATACCGGTATGATACCATAAAATAGTCCCGTTTTCAAGGGCATTGTCCGGTCAGGGCCGGCTATGTAAGTTATAGGCAGTATTTCGGCATTATCAAGGCCCTCGGTGAGTAAATTGGCGGTATGAATGCCGTCGGCGGGGTAAAAAAAGACGTGCCGTGACTGCCGGCGGCAGTCAGCCGGAATCCTTTTGCAGCTTGTACTCGACCGAGTCGGCCAGGGCCTGCCAGGATGCCTCGATGATGTTTTCGGATACGCCGACGGTGCCCCAGATGTCGGTTTTGTCACGTGACTGGATTATCACGCGCACCCTGGCGGCGGTGCCGGCTCTGGCGTTAACGACACGGACCTTGTAATCAATCAGAGATACATCTTTAATGTCGGGGTAGAAGCGCTTGAGCGATTTTCTCAGGGCCGCATCGAGGGCGTTCACCGGGCCGTCGCCCTCGGCGACGACGTGTTCGATGGCACCATCGACCTGGAGTTTTACGGTCGCCTCGGTAACGAGGGCGCCGGAGGCCCGTTTCTCAACGCTGGTGTTATACTTAATAAGTTCGAAAGAGGGCTTATATGTACCCATAATTTTTCTGACGAGCAAATCAAAGCTGGCGTTAGCGGCCTCGAACTGATAGCCCCGGTCTTCAAGGTTCTGAACGCGGATGAGAATTTTTTGGGCCAGTTTTTTATCCTGGCTGATTCGAGATTTTTCAAGCTCGGCCAGGACATTTGATTTACCGCTAAGCTCGGAGATAAGAAATCGGCGTTCGTTTCCGACCAGGGCAGGGTCTATGTGCTCGTATGTGCGTTTGCTTTTGCGCAGGGCGTTCACGTGCAGTCCGGCCTTGTGGGCAAAGGCGCTTTCGCCGACGTAGGGCATATTCGTTACCGGTGCGAGGTTGCCTATCTCGAAAACGAAACGGGAGACCTTGGTCAGCGTTCTGATTTTGTCGGCTTCGAGGACGTCGAAGCCCATTTTGAGGGCGAGGTTCGGGATGACGGTACAGAAGTTTGCGTTGCCGCACCTTTCGCCGAGTCCGTTGATTGTTCCCTGCAGGTGTCTGGCGCCGGCGCGGACGGCGGCAATGGAATTTGCGGTGGCGCAGTCGGTGTCGTTATGCGTGTGAATACCAATGACGGTCGGAGCGAATTTATCGCAGACGGCCCTGGTGATTTCGTATAGTTGCTCGGGCAGCGTTGCGCCGTTAGTGTCGCACAGAACGAGGGCGTCGGCGCCGGCATCGGCGGCGGCGGCGAGCACCTTCATTGCGTATTCGGGATTTTTCGCGTAGCCGTCGAAAAAATGTTCGGCGTCGAATATGACTTCGAGCTGGCGTTTTTTGAGGAACTCGACCGAGGATGCGCAGATTGTGAGATTTTCATCGAGCGAACAGCCGAGCACCTTTTTGACGTGGAGGTCCCAGGTTTTGCCGACGATGGTTGCGGCCGAGGTTTTACAGGCGAGGATTGCGTTGAGCGAGGCATCGTCGGCGGGCCTGGTATCGGCCCTTCTGGTGGAGCCGAAGGCGACGATTTTCGAGTTCGAAAGGCCGAGTTTTTGCACTTCGGCAAAGAACTTCATTTCCTTTTGGTTGGCGACTGCATAGCCGCCCTCGATATAATCGAGCCCTAATTCGTCGAGTCGGCCGGCGATTGCCAGTTTATCATCGAGTGAGAAACTGATGCCTTCCGTTTGCATTCCGTCGCGAAGGGTCGTGTCGTAAGTGCTTATTTTTTCCATAGATTGCCTCGCATATTCGCACTCAGCCGTCTTTTGCCGCAAAGAACGTTTTTGCCATAGCGAATCAATTTTAGCTGTTGCCGCCGGCCGTGTAAAGGGCGAAATGGCTGCGGCTCGGTCCCGGGTGCAGCGAGGGTTTTTTCCGGGTGCCGGTGGGCGGGGTAAAAAATAGATAAAATTGCGATTGGCCTATTGCAATATCTTTTGATTTTTCTTATACTGTAGGGTTTGTGCAATTTATGGCAGGTTGGCAGGTTAATACTATAGCGTGGCAGGATAAATGATACTGACACAAATACTTCAGCCCAGGCAGGTCAAGGTTCCACTGGAAAGTAAAGACAGGACGTCGGCCATAACCGAATTAGTTGACCTTCTTGACGGTTGCGGTCAGCTACTCGACAGAGAGGTTGCGCTGCAGGCGGTACTTACCCGCGAACAGACCCGCAGCACGGGCATCGGGTCGGGGATAGCCATTCCGCACGGCAAGTGTACGGCGGTGAAGGAATTAGTGATGGCGATTGGAATTGCGGCGGAGCCGATTGATTTCGAGAGCGTGGACGGCAAACCGGTAAGCATCATAATACTTCTCGTCTCGCCGTCCGACCAGACGGGGCCTCATATTCAGGCGTTGGCCAAGATAAGCCGGCTTATGCTGGATGGGGAGTTCAGACAGGGGCTTCGCAAGGCCGGTTCTGCCGACGAGGCCTATGAGCTTTTGAGCAATAAAGAGAATGAATAGTCGCTATTTTTCAGCAGGCCGCGGTCGTTTCTTCTCGGCAATCGCAGGCAGAAGTCTCGGTCGGTTATTCATCAGGGTCGTCGTGCGGCGTTTCCCAGAGAATCAGGCCCATTTCGTATGGGTTGCCAAGGTCAGGATGTCTGGGCAGGACGCGGACAGCGACACCCCTTCTACCTGAGGCCTGGCACGGTGTCAGGCCCGAGAACCAGCGTTCACCGTCGGTGCCCGCCGAGTTCTGGCAGTCCATTTTGACAATGGCCCCGTCGGTGATGCCGCCCCGGGCATCGAGTGGGCCATGGTAAAGCTCAACCGAGATATCATCGGGGCTGAGCGGGCCGAGCTTGACCAGGGCGGTGACTTTAAGCTCTGCGCCGACCCTCAATTGCAGGTTTCTCATATCCAGATCCTTTGCCGAGTCGCCGTTGCCGAACTGCACCCGGACGTCCTTAATCTTCAATTTTGGCCAGGCGGCTTTGATATTTGATTTCCACTTCGAAAGCGCTGCGGCTTTGGTCATATTCTCGTCCGTGAGATACCGCCATTTTTTCTGGGCCGGCAGATAGCAATTTTGGGTGTATTCGGTGAGCATTCTGCGTGTGTTGAATCGCGGGGCTATCCGGCTGATGGAATTTTTCATTCTGTGTATCCAGGCGCGCGGCAGATTGTCGGCTGAGCGAGTATAGAACAGTGGGACGACCTCGTTTTCGAGGACGTTATAGATTGCCTGGGATTCGATCATATCCTGGTAGTCGTGGTCATCGTAAGTTTCGCCGGCACCGATGACCCAGCCGCCATCGGGTCTGTAGCCCTCGCACCACCAGCCGTCGAGTGTGCTGATATTCAGAGCGCCGTTTATTGCGGCCTTCATACCGCTTGTTCCGCTGGCCTCCCAGGGTCTTCTGGGGTTGTTGAGCCAGACGTCAACGCCCCGGACGAGGACCTTTGCGACGTTGATATCGTAGTCTTCGAGGAAGACGATGTGGCGTCTGAGATCGAACTGCGAGGCGCAGTGGATAATCTGGCGTATAATTTCTTTTCCCTCGGTATCTCTGGGATGCGCCTTTCCGGCGAAGATAATCTGGACGGGGCGTTCGGGATTGGTCAGTATTTTCGCGAATCGCTCGGGGTCTTTGAGCAGCAGATTGGCTCTTTTGTATACTGCGAAGCGTCTTGCAAAGCCGATGGTGAGAGTTTCAGGGTTGAGGACTTCTTCGGCGTGGTTCAGTTCACTGTGATAGGTACCTCTCCTCTGCATCTGGGTTTTGAGACGATTGCGGGTGAAGGCGACCAGTCGTTCCCTGCAGCGTTGGTGACTGCGCCACAATTCTGCGTCTGGGATACGGCTGAGGTTTTCCCAGCCGGCGGCGTCGGCGGGTTCTTCGAGCCAGCCGGGCCCGATATATCTCTCATACAGAGAGGCCGCTTCCTGTGAAAGCCAGCTTTGCAGGTGGACGCCGTTTGTAATCGAGGCGATGGGAACTTCGGAGCTCGGCACGCCCCGCCAGAGGCAGGACCACAGCTCGCGCGAGACGCGGCCGTGCAGCTCGCTTACACCGTTAATATAGCTGCTCATACGCATTGCGAGAATCGGCATTTTGAACGTTTCGCCGTCGTCGTCGGCGAGTATCCTGCCGAGCGCCAGGAACCGGGCTCTGTCTATGCCCAACGTCGGCAGGTAGTCCGCGAAATACTTGTCCATAAGCTCGGTGGTAAATTCGTCAACACCGGCCCTTACGGGTGTGTGCATGGTAAAAACATTTCCCGCTTTGGCCGCTTCGAGGGCCTGGTCAAAACCGGCGCCGGAAGAATTCATAATCTGCCGGATGCGTTCAAGCGCCATAAAACCGGTATGGCCTTCGTTCATGTGGCATACCGTGGGCCGAATGCCCAGGGCGGTCAGTGCCCTGACGCCGCCTATGCCGAGCATAATTTCCTGCCGGATTCTCATTTCACGGTCGCCGCCGTAAATGGATGTGGTAATCATGCGGTCGGTGGGCGAATTCGAGGGCAGATTGGCGTCCAGCAGGTACAATTTTACCCTGCCGACAGCAGCGTACCAGATTTGCGCCTCGACGGTTCTGCCCGGATATTCGATGCTTACGGTCAGGGGCTGGCCGTCGTCGCGGCGGACAAGCTCGATGGGCATATTGTAGAAATCGTTTTCAACATAGACCTCCTGCTGCCAGCCGTCCACGTTCAGATACTGGCGGAAGTATCCCTTCTGATACAGAAGCCCGATACCGACCAGGGGTACACCGAGGTCGGATGCGCTTTTCAGGTGGTCTGCGGCGAGGACTCCCAGGCCGCCGGCGTAGATGGGAAGGCACTCGTGGATGCCGAACTCGGCGCTGAAGTAGGCAATGAGCGGCCTGGGAGCCCCGGAGCATGCCTTGTCAAACCAGGTTGGGTCTTCGAGGTAGTGTTTCAGGGCATCGGTGGCCCGCTGCAGTTCCGACAGGAAGCCGTGGTCCTCAGCCAGGGCATCGAGGCGCTCCTGACCGACATTGCCGAGGAGTTTGACCGGGTTGTGGCCGCTGGTCGCCCAGAGTTGGGGGTCGATTCTTTTGAACAGGTCGATGAAGTGCCGGTCCCATGACCAGAACATATTGAAGGCGATGGTGTCAAGGTCTTTGAGTGACTCCGGCAGCGCCGGCAGCACCGTGTAGTTACGAATTTTCAGCATCTTCAGCTCTCCAGGATGCAAACGAACACAGAGAAAACTCAGCCACGAATTAACACGAACAAGGCACGAAAAACCCAGGCAGAACAACAGTTGTAAGCCCATTTTCTAATCGACAAAAGGGCGGGTCGGCTTAAATGCAAAAAGCGTGTTGGAAGGGGCGGTTACCGAATTCGGCCGGTCCGATATCGATGAGATTTTGCGGAAAAAAACGAAAAAAAGGCCTGTTGTCACAGGCCTTTCGTAATCGGCAGGACTTCATCCGCAAATGCGGTGTGAAAGCCAATTGAACAAAACCCTGTATATCCAGGTGGGCAATCGTTGCTTGCGTCCGAAAGTCCCGTCGAGCGGGCGTTTCCGAGCCGGCAAGACCTGATTTCCCCGAGTTGGGTTTATCGGTTTTTTTCAAATAATGCTTCCAACACCAACACGGCAGAGTCCATCCTGCATAATGGATTGTACCAGCTTTGCGGCTGCAAATCAAGAAAATAACGGCGGCAGCGTGTTTTTTATAGGTGCATTTAATTACTGCCCTGATACATATTTTCGGCAATTTGGCGCACCCTGCTAAAAAGTGACGGGAGCTGCGTGCGCACCGGTACCGAAAAAAGGCCATTTTTGGGGTTGTCATTGAGCGTTTGTTTCATATACTGATTAACGAACAAATAAGTACACGAAGAGATTATGCCAAGACTTGTCATAGTATCTAACCGCCTGCCAATGCGTATCACAAGGGATTCGCAGGGAATCCTGTTCAAGAGCAGTGTTGGCGGCCTTGCCACGGGACTGGCGTCGCTGGCGTCGTCCTATGAACTTTGCTGGATAGGATGGCCGGGAACGGCAGTCGAAAGACTAACGAGCAAAGAGAAAAAGGCAATCAGCGAAAAACTGGCCGGCGAAAACTGTAAGCCGGTCTTCCTTTCAAAGAAACAAATCAAAGGTTATTATCAGGGCTTTTCCAACAAAACGATTTGGCCTCTGTTTCACTATTTCCCGTTGTACACGGTCTATGAGGAGCGTTATTGGCAGGCATACCGGCAAGCAAACAAGATTTTCTCTGAGAATGTGCTGGAAATGGTCAGGCCCGGTGACTGTATCTGGATACACGACTATCAGCTCATGCTGCTGCCGGAAATGATACGAGAAAAACTGCCTGATGCTCAAATAGGTTTTTTTCTGCATATCCCATTTCCATCTTTCGAGCTGTTTCGTCTGCTGCCCTGGCGTGCGGAGCTTCTGAGGGGCCTGCTGAGCGCAGACTTAATAGGTTTCCACACGTACGACTACGTGAGGCATTTTCTCAGCAGCACCAATAAAATACTGGGTATGGAGCACTCTATGGGCAAGCTGGAGATTGGCAACAGGGTCGTCAAAGTGGACGTATTTCCGATGGGGATTGATTACGACAGATACTCCGGTGCAGGTAAAGAATCCCTGGTTAAAAAGAATGTCAACGCAATTCGCAAGAAGGTGGGGGAGCGTCAAATAATCATATCAATCGACCGGCTGGACTATACCAAGGGCATTATTGAGCGTCTTGAGGCATTCGATTTGTTCCTGTCGCAGAACCCAAAATACAATGGGAAGGTGACACTGATTCTTCTGGCGATTCCGTCTCGAATGGGTGTAGGCGACTATATTGAACTGAGGAAGAAACTCGAAGGTCTTGTCGGCCGAATCAACGGCGAGCACGGCACCATCGGCTGGGTGCCTGTCTGGTACTTGTTCCGGGCGGTGCCGTTCGAGCGACTTGCAGCTCTGTACAATATCGCAGATGTGGCGCTTGTAACGCCGCTGCGCGACGGGATGAACCTGATTGCAAAGGAATTTGTGGCATCGAAGACGGATGGTAAGGGGGTTCTGATTCTAAGCGAGATGGCTGGGGCGGCCAGCGAGCTCGGTGAAGCGGTAATTGTGAACGCCCGCAACAAAACAGCAATCATAGCGGCCATAAAAGAGGCGCTTGAGATGCCGGTCGAAGAGCAAATCGAACGGAACAAACTTATGCAGACGAGACTTTCACGCTACACGGTGGCACGATGGGCTGATGATTTTATCAAGGCCCTATCCGACATAAAGAAAACCCAGCAGGAGCTTTCCGTCAGAAAGCTTTCAACCGAGAACAGAAACAATTTGATCCGGGAATACTCGGTCGGTCGCAAACGGCTGTTGCTGCTCGATTATGACGGGACACTTGTCGGCTTTGTCGGCCGTCCTGAAAAGGCGAAGCCGGACAAGGAAGTACTCGGCCTGTTGGGCGAGCTGGCGTCGCAAGAGAGAAATGAAGTGGTCATAATAAGCGGCAGAGACAAAGAGACACTGGATGGCTGGCTGGGTGACATCAAAGCTTCGCTGGTAGCCGAGCACGGAGCGTGGATTAAGCAGGTTGGGTGCGATTGGCAGGTTATAGAGCCGCTGCACAATGAATGGAAGCAGACCGTCAGGCCCATTCTCGAGATGTTCGCGGACAGAACAGCCGGGTCCTCCGTTGAAGAAAAGGATTTTTCCTTAGTCTGGCATTACCGCAGGGCCGACCCGGAACTGGCTTATGTCAGAGTACAGGAACTGCATGATGCAATTTTGAACCTTACCGAGAATATGGGAATAAGCGCTTACGAAGGCAGCAAGATACTGGAAGTAAAGAACATAGGCATCAGCAAGGGCAAGGTCGCGGAATTATGGCTTGGAAAAGAAAAATGGGATTTTGTGCTTTCCGCCGGTGATGATTACACGGATGAGGATATGTTTGCGGTCTTACCCGAGAGAGCTTACTCAATCAAGATAGGATACAGTATTTCCAAGGCCCGATTCAATCTTGGTTCGGTGCAGGAGTTCAGGTCGTTACTTGAGAATTTAGCTGGTGCCAGGAGTAATAAGGAGAAGGTATGTTAAGTCTTGAAGATTTCCGGCATATAGTTCCCGACGAGAGACTCGTGGAAATCTATGCACGTGCGAGAGGCCTTTACGGCAAACATATTGTTCATCTTAATGCGACGTATCAGGGCGGCGGAGTTGCCGAGATTCTCTATCCGCTCGTAATGCTGATGAACGACGTGGGAATCAACACCGGCTGGCGAATTTTGCACGGCAGTCAGGAGTTCTTCGAAATCACCAAGGGCTTTCACAACGCGCTGCAGGGAGCGAAGTCGAACTTTTCGGAGAAGAAGAGGCAGACGTATCTTCAGGTGAACGACAACTTTTCGAAATTCACACACTTGGACCACGACTGCATAATCGTTCACGACCCGCAGCCGCTTGCGTTGATAAGGTCGTACAGGAAGCGTCAGCCCTGGATATGGCGATGTCACATAGATTTGACCGACCCGGAACGGGAACTCTGGGACTGGCTGAAGGGATTTGTCCTGAAATACGACCAGGTGGCGTTCTCCAGCGAGAAATACTTCAAGGACGACCTGCCCGTTGACCAGCGGCTTATGTACCCGGCGATAAATCCGCTGAACATGAAGAACAGGGATATCAGTGAAAAAACCGTCATCGAACAGGTGAGAAAAGTCGGCGTGCCTACAGACAAACCTGTGATTGCTCAGGTATCTCGACTCGACCCATGGAAAGACCCGGAAGGCGTGATAGACGTGTTCCTGCTCGTTAAGGAGAAGGTAGATTGCCGCCTCGTGTTCTGTTACAACGTTGCCAGTGACGACCCGGAGAGTTTGAAGATGTACAACAAGGTACTCCGAAAAGCCAACCGATACCTCAAGGCGGGCGATATCTTGTTTGTAATCGGCAACAAAGAAGTGCTTGTCAATGCTATTCAGAGATTTTCCGATTGTGTTATACAAAAGTCCACAAGGGAGGGTTTCTGCCTGGCGGTCACCGAAGCAATGTGGAAAGGAACGCCGGTCGTGGCCTCCAACGTAGGCGGAATACCGATACAGATAGAGGACGGCAGGAACGGATTTCTGCTGGAGCCGAAGGACACAGAGGGCTTTGCAGAAAGAATCGTGCACCTGCTGAAGAACGCCGACGAACGCAAAAATCTCGGCAAAAATGCAAGAGAAACCGTGAGGAAGAAGTTTTTGATAACACGGCTTCTTTCGGACTACCTTGATATGCTAAATGCGATAATGCAGGACTGAACCGCCAAAGCGTTTTTTTTTATCAGTGCAATATAAATCAAAACCGGATAGTTTCAACAATCATTGTTTGTGGAGGCACGACAGCTATGGACGTCCTGAAGTTAATTTTTCTGGCGGTTTTGTCTGCGAATGTTGGCGCTCAGGCAGCCACCTTTAATATCAGGGACTTCGGTGCGAGGGGCGATAAGAATAGCAACGACGCACCGGCGATACAAAAGGCCATCGACGGATGTAATGCCGGCGGCGGCGGAACGGTGTATTGCCCGGCCGGCGACTACCTCTGCGGGGTGATACAATTCAAGAGCAACGTCCGACTGTATCTCGATAATGGAGCGACGATTTGGGCAAGCACCGAGCCGAACGACTTCATAGCCGTCAAGACGGACGGCGTCCTGGAGGGTGATTTTAACGCTCATCTGATTGTAGCTCACAACCGGCAAAACATCTCCATCGCCGGCCAGGGAACAATACGGGGCAGTGGAACAGAAGACTTAGGCAGACGCGCCGGGCCGGATAAGCCGAAAATGCCGAAATTCAGAATCGCTGCCCTGCTGTTCGAGGACTGCAAATTTGTAGCGATTCGCGATATTAAAATCCTCTACAGCGAGACCTGGACACTGCATTTCAAACACTGTGAGCAGGTTTTTGTCGAAGGTGTAACAATCCTCAACAACTTTTTCAGAACAAACACGGACGGCATCGACCTGAGCGGCTGCAAAGACGTGCACATATCCAACTGTGGGATAACGGCGGGCGACGACTGTATCTGCCTCAAGACCAGCGACACCCGGCCCTGCGAAAACGTCGTCGTGACCAACTGCACACTCGAATCGGTGGCCACGGCAATAAAGTTTGGGACCGCTTCTGTGGGCGACTTCCGGGACATTCGAATTTCCAACTGTACCATCAGCAATTCGACCGTGGGTATAGGCATCTTCGTCAAGGACGGCGGAACGGTCGAGCGAGCCGCTTTCGAGAACATTTCCATCGGCACGTTAAATGAGCCGCAGCAGGTTCAGAGCTGGCTCAGGAATATGATATATCCTGTCTTCGTAGATATTGAAAGACGCACCAACAGCACACCGGCCGGTGCGGTAAGGGACATAACCTTCAGGGACATTGATATTCACAGCGACAACGGCATTCTCGTGCAGGGTATGCCGGAAAGCCGGATAGAGAATGCAACTTTTGAGAACATAACCGTAAGGGTAAATAAGCCCTTTGACTATTCGGCTCGCACCAAGCACACGGGCGGCAAATCCAACCCAAGGGACAGGCGAAAGACGATATATGCGCGAAAGCCCTCGTATTTTACGCTGGCTTACGTTGACGGCCTTTTTCTCGACAACATACGCCTGCCGGTCGGGGAGGACGTGTTCAGGCGGTACCCTCGCAGCGCACTATCGATAAACGAAACCAGGAACGCAACCATAAGAACCGTGTCCAGAAGCCCGGCCGGAGACGAAAACAGCGAACCGGTTATAGCTTTGCATAACTGCCGTGATATGTTCATAACCGGCTGTTTTGCCCCCGAAGCAACCGGCACATTTCTAGGTTTCAGCGGGGACAAAACCGGGGGTATCCGGCTTGTCGCAAACCAACTCGGCAATGCCGCAAAGGCGGTGGTCGAGACAAAAGAAGTACCGGCCGACGCGGTAAGACGGCAGGGTCGCTGAGGCGCAGGGGGGCCATAAGAAGTGATTTTGATTTCATCTATGCACAGGCCGACCTGCACAAAGAGCGCTAAACCGTTCTCAGCTCGGCTGCTACCGACTCGGTCAGCCGGGAGACTATTTTGGACTCGAACTCGTCCACCGTTTCGTGTCTCAGCGTGCCGTCGGAGTCCCTGAACAAAAGCGACAGCGTCACGCTCTTTTTGCCGGCGGCGATGCCTTTGCCCCGGTAGATACCCACGAACCGGGTATTTTCAAGCTCTGCCGGAGCGTTTTTGTTGACGGCCTGTGTGATAGCGGACCAGGGTACATCCTCGTCAACGATGATTGAAATGTCGCGTTTGACGGCCGGGAATCTCGGGATGGGCTTAACCTCCAGCGGCCCGGCCTGCAGCGACAACAGCCGGTCAAAATCAAGCTCAGCGCCGCAGCATTGACTTTCGGCAAGGTCGAATCCGTCCTTAACGGTATCCGACAGAAGGCCCGCTGCGCCCACAACTTCTTTGTTCACAAGCACTTGCGCGCCGGCCTGCGCCCAGCAGAGCTGCGCCGGGGCAAATGTTACGCAGGCATTTTTGTCGAGCCGGCTAATCAATCCTTCTATTACACCGCAAATATCGCGAAAATTGCTGTCACAGGCGAGCGCGAGTTTTGTCCCCTCGACGGGCAGCTCGCCCGCCCTGCCGGTCGGTACGAAGGTGTCGGCAATCTCGAAAATCCGGCAGGGACTGTTGCCGACATTATGGTTCGATTTCATAACAGTCAGCAGGCACGGCAGTAAGCTGGGGCGCAGGATGTTGGCAGTCTTTCTCGATACATCCCTAACGGCCAGATGCCCGGCGGTACAGCCCTGTGCGAAAAGCTCCGCTTCGGGGCGGTCGATAAATGAAACGTTTATGGTTTCATAAAAGCCGCAACCGTTAAGGTATTTGCCAACCAGCTCGACCAGCCGCTGACGGCTGTCCACGCCCGTTACCTCGATGCGAATCTTCTGCTCAGTCGGAATCTTGTCGTAGCCATAAACCCGCGCTACCTCTTCGATAAGGTCAACCTCGCGATATATGTCGCTTCGCCAGGAAGGGACGGTACAGTGAATAGTGTCACCATCCCGCCGCGGCTGAAAACCCAGACGCGACAGGATTGCCGCCGCCTTTTCGGCGGGCACCTCGATACCGAGCAGCTTGTTCAATCGCGACAGCCGAAGCGAGATTTCTTTTGCCACGGCTTTGCCGGGGTAAATATCGACAAGGCCTCTTGCGACCTTTCCGCCGGCGAGTTGCACTATCAACTGTGCGGTTCGCTGCGACGCTGAGTCGATTTTTTCGATATTGACAATGCGCTCGAAACGAAAGGCCGCCTCCGAAGGCAGGGCAAGGGCGCGAGAAGTTGTTCGAACGCTGACGGGGTCAAAGTATGCGTCTTCAAGCAAAATGCTCGTCGTGGAGCCGCTCACCTCGGTATCAAGCCCTCCCATAACACCGGCTATCGCTACGGGGCTTTTGGAATCGGCGATAATCAGCATATCGGGCTTCAGGTCGCATTTCGAGCCGTCGATACTTACGATTTGCTCGCCGGCCGCGGCCTTTCTGACGATGATTTTACCGTCATTGATTTTTGCATAGTCGAAGGCGTG
>CAZPDW010000026.1:0-18239 GCA_964585535.1 uncultured Pirellulales bacterium | reverse complement strand
ATCGACATAACGAACGTCGTTCTCGCCGAGGCAAGGCGGCTCAGGACCGATTTGATTGTCAGCTATCACCCTGTCATCTGGGACGGCCTGAAGAAAATCACCCCCGATGGTCCCACTGCCGTCGTCTATGAGCTGATTCGGCGGGATATTGCGGTCTTCTCGATTCATACCGCCCTTGATACCGTTTCAGGCGGAGTGAACGACGCCTTAGCGGAGATTGTTGGGATTAAAGACGGCGAGCCGTTAGGCGACTTTGTGGCGAATCCAGCACCGGCCAACTACAAGCTGGTGGTTTTTGTCCCCGTAAATTCAGCCGGCCGGCTCGCCGATGCCGTCTTCGCCGCAGGCGCGGGTGCCATCGGCAACTATAGTCACTGCGGTTTTTCGACGGCCGGCGAGGGCAGCTTCCTGCCTCTCGAAGGCGCCAAACCCGCCATCGGCAAAAAAGGCCGGCTCGAAAGGGTCCCCGAGCTTCGCTTCGAGACCATTGTCCCCGCCGATAAGCTCGACGCCGTAACAGCCGCGATGCTCAAGGCGCATCCTTACGAGAAACCGGCCTTCGATGTTCTCAAGCTGTACAACGACCGCAGCACGTTCGGCCTTGGCAGAATCGGCAAGCTCGAAAAACCAATACCGCTGAGCAGAATCATCGCACGCATCAAGGCACAGACCGGCGCAAAGACCGTCGGCATCGTCGGCCCTGAAAAACGCCTCGTCAAAACCGCCGCCGTCTGCGCCGGCTCCTGCGGCAAAATTATCAACAATGTCATCGCAAAAAAGGCCGACCTATACCTCACCGGCGAGCTAAAGCACCATCAGGCCTTAGCAGCCAAGGAGGCGGGCCTGACCTGCCTGTGTCTGTCCCACAGCGTATCCGAGCGATTCATCCTCAAAAAGTTCGCGCAACAGTTAAAAAAACGGCTGTCAGGCATAACGATTAGAATCAGTAACAAGGATGCAGACCCGTTTACGTGGAGGGAGCTTTGAACCACGGATTGACACGGATTTTTGCCATGAAGTCACTAAGACACGAAGTTTTTTAGACACTGATTAACGCAGATTTAGACAGATAAGGATGCAGAATAGCTACAGAGTTCACAGAGATTCAGTGTGGCTCGATGTGCGCCCTTCGGCGGATTGTGTGCTCGTCGAGCAAGCTCGGTCGCAAAGGCCTGCCTTCGCCCACGCGGCCTTTCGGCCTTTGCACTGAGGCGAAAGACGTTCATCGCTTTTATCAAAGAAGAGGACACGGAGAAAAAAGTCGCGAGGGCATAAGAAGCAAGGCAAAAGGGAAAAGGCAAAGCCCGTCAAACGAATGGCGGGCAAGCTACGAGAAGTTTGTTGTTGAAACGAGATGGGGTATGGATAGAATTGGGAGAGTGCATCTCCAGCATACTCTGGTTCAGCAACAAGAGAAGGATGATGTGGAGAGTGGCGCATGGTTGAAAGAGAAAGATGCAAAAAGCGAATTGCAGTCATTCCAGTTTCTTGAGTTTCTCTGAGGGAGTATCGTGGTGTTGTCAGATGTTGGGCAGAGAATAAATGTGAGAGGTGAGGAAGATCTGGTTGAAATCACCAGCGCGTATTTTAAGTTTGCTAAAGATAACACAAGAACGGGGCATGAACTCCGGTCGCTCTGCATCTTCCTGTTGGCAGGGATTAAGACCCACAAGCTCGAGACGCCGGTTGAAATCCTGAGAGGGGAGTCGCCGGATTTCAGATTTGTAGCACCCGGGGCGGAGGCTTATTTGGGATTAGAACATACAAGAGCGACCGTAGCCAAATACAAGATGGACGAGTCCGAGAGGTATCCTGAAGGCAGTGTGATGGTACCGGCATATTACACCGTGAAGGAATCGCCTCCAAAGAGATCCGGGATTGCAATGAAGATGCCGGGCGAAGAATTGACAAGTGCAGGATGGGGTGATTACGGGATAGAAAAGCAGTGGGTTGAGATAATTGTGCATGCGATCCAGAAAAAAACGCAAGTTTTGAATAGGACCAGTTTTTGTAGGTTTGCAGGGGATGAACTTATTGTTGAAGATGACGGCCCAATGTCTATTTCCTACAGATTCGAGAGTGCAATAGATATGCTTAGAAAGATCCCGGGTGAACTCAAACTCAAGGACGCTCTCACTTTCGACAAGATTCACATATACTCCTGTGACAGATTGGTTTACGATGTCTTCGGGGAAGGGGTTGTTGTGGACGTACCAAGAATGATGTGACGAGCATGTGGATTTCGAAATGATAGGGATAAGCGAGGTTTAAAATGAAGAGAAGAACTATAGTGGGCAGATTGATCAATTTCAGGGGGTTGGTTTATGCGCCAACGAACGAACAGGGTGTGGTATTTCTTTTCGGCAAGGTGGCGCACGAATTCGGGATGTACGTGGAACTGATCCGGACGGGATATCCGGATTGTATAGCGAAACGCTTTGTCGGCAAGAACAGGTGGGAAGAAGTAAAGATAGAATTCGAGTTCAAGTCTTCGGCTTTTGCCAGGCATAAGCACGCGGTAGCAGAGGCGGACATGATAGTGTGCTGGGAGCATGACTGGCAGGAGTGCCCAAAATCGCTGGAAGTGCTCGAATTGAAAAATGAAATCAGCAAGCTCGAAAACATCAGTGTGGAGGCGCCTGATAAGATATCGAAGAGCAGCACGTACGAGATTGACGAGTATCTGAAAAAGGGAACGGCGGAAAGCGTGGAACTTTTCCATGAGCTCGACGGGAAGATACAGAAGATAGGAGACGGGATATATAACAAGGTACACAAGTACCGGATCTACTATTATTCGCCGAAGCGGGTGTTTGTTACGGTTAAGGTTATGAAAAAGGGACTGAACTTGAATCTTTTTACAAACGCGAAGAAAATCAAAGGGGTTGAGGCGTTCGGCGGGGAATACGGTCAGAAGTGGGGGAGGATGTACGTTATGAACAAGAAGGATGTCGCAACGACGATGACGGTGATAAAGAAGTCGCACGGATATATAAACTACTGCGTCAAAAACAACCTTACGACCGGATGGTATGCCGAAGCGGAAGAATAGCAGAGGGTTGGGGAAGGGGGGAGGTGAAATTTTTTCTTTTCACCTGCTCAACAAGTTGAGGGTTTTGGGGTTTTCTTTTCACCCATCCAACAAGTTGGATGGCTAATTATTTAAGGGCGTTGCCCTCATTAACGCTGGGTGGGTTGAGGTATTTATCCGAGAATTGAGGGGAAAAAGTTAGGGAGGGGGTTGCAAAAAATGTTAAAACAGGTAAAATTTACGGTGAGCAAAAAAGATGCAGACCCATTCAAGTGGAAAATGATATGACAGAAGAGCAAAAAGCGGCTGTTGATAACGAGCAAACCATTGAACAGCAGCCCAGCCAACCTGACGCCCCGCAGCAGCCGGCGGGAACGGCGGAGCCGGGCGATACCGGCGAAGAAACTGTGCCCGAGCAGGCCGGTTTCGAGCCGACCGTCGAATCCGTTGTCGAGGCCGTGCTCTTTGCAAGCGATGAGCCGCTATCGCCCGCCCGCCTGACCGACATCGTCGGCTCAGGTGTAAAGCAGGTCCGCACGTATGTCAAAAACCTTAACGAAAAATACCAGGCCAACGGCAACGCCTTTAGAATTGAACAAATTGCCGGCGGCTACCAGATGCTGACGCTCGGCCCATACAACCACTGGCTAAAGAAGCTGCTGCGTGTCCGTGACGACAGCAAGCTGAGCCAGCCGGCGCTTGAGACGCTTGCTATTATCGCCTACAAGCAGCCGATTATGCGGGCCGACATCGAGGCCATCCGTGGTGTCGCCGCCGGCGAGATGATTCGCAACCTGATGTACAAGGGATTGGTAAAAATCGTCGGCCGAGCCGAGGTCTTGGGCAGGCCGATGCTCTATGGAACCACGAAAAAATTCCTCGAAACCTTCGGCCTTAACTCCATCAAGGACCTGCCGAAAATCGAAGAGCTTAAAAGACCCGATTAGCTTCTCTGTATCCAACGGACAGCGTATTGCGTTCAGGGAACAGGGTATCGAGGGAACAGGGGAACAGAACTGGGGATTTGGTTGGGATTTTCGCGGGGAAGGGTTTATGTGGCTGTGCCGGACGGCAATCAGCCGGCGTCTTTGCAGTAGGTTTTATGGTCCGCTGTTATTTTGCGGGGCCGAGGTTTTTGAACAGGTAGAGTCCTTCTTTTCCGGGTGCGATGATGTCCTTGTATCCGTTGTTGTCGAGGTCTTCGACCCAGAAGTAGATACCTGCTCCGCTGGTGGTTTTTGGGTCGCCATAGTCGAGTGTTACGCGGTCGAATTTTCCACCGTTGATTTCGAAATAGTACAGGCCGATGGGGTCTGCTGAGCCGGGGTCTTTGCCAAGGTGGGCGCGGTATCTTTTTCCTGTGATTAGCTCGGGTTGGCGGTCGTTGTCTATGTCGTGTAGCTGGAGGTCGTGGTATTGTGAGCGGTGTGGGTCGATGTCGTGTTTTATCCAGGTCCTCCTGCCGTCTTTGCTTTTCTGTTCGAGCCAGTAAAGGCCGTAATCGTGGGCGTTGCTGAGGATGAGGTCGGGGAGCTTGTCTCGGTTGACATCGTAAACGAGGATGGGGACGGAAGCGGTGCCGAGGTTGAATTCGCCGTGCCATTTCCATTTGTTGTTTAAGGGGTCGTGTTTTGGTGCTTCGAGCCATCCGGCGGCGAGGATGAAGTCGGCGTGGCCGTCGCAGTTGATGTCGCCGAAACCGAGTCCGTGGCCCTGGTTCTGGTTGAAGATGAGGAGCTTTTTGAATTTGCCCGTACCCTTGCCGGAGCTGTCGGTGATGAGCTTATAGACGAAGAGGTGATTTCCCGGGAGGTTGGGGACGACTTCGACGATTCCGTCGCCGTCGATATCCCAGCAGCGGATGGTTTCGATGCTGCCGCACTTGTCGATGTCGTGGACGGTCCATTCGGTGGTTTTACCTTTTGGGTTTTGACGCCAGCGGAGTGTTTGTCCCCACCAGCCGCCTGTGACGATGTCGAGGTAACCGTCGCCGTCAACGTCGAGGGGGTAGTCGGCGAAGTCGTCGTAGTAATCTTCGTTTGGTGCGACGTCGCAGATTTTGTGCTGTTTTTTGAAGTCTGGGCCGGGAAACCAGTATTCGCCGGAGACGATGTCGAGCCGGCCGTCCTTATCGACGTCGAAGACGGAGGCGGCTTCGTAGGTTACATTGCCGATTCTGGTTTTTCGGAAGGCGAGGTTTTGTTGTGAGCAGCTGGCGAGTGATATGGCTGCGGTTACAAGCAATAGTGTTATTTGTGTTCGCATTGGTCGGCCCCTATTATTTTACCCTTGTATAAAGACGAAATAACGAGTCTAATTCAATCAGGACGACAGGTCAAAAGAGTTTTTTAGGAAATCTGTTTTGCAAGGCCGGAAAATTGATTTAGGAGTGTTTATGATGACCAGATTTATGAGTATTGCGGTTTTTGCTGTATTGCTTTGCGGTTGTGGCGGCGTTTCCGAGTGTCCGTACGCGGCGATTGAGAAGGAGGGGTTTGTGAGGCTGTTCGATGGAGCAAGCTTTGCGGGCTGGGAAGGGAATATGGATGTTTGGCGGATAGAGGACGGGGCGATAGTCAGCGGATTTCTGGACAGGGCCGTGCCGCATAGCGAGTATCTTTGTACGGTTGATGAATATGGTGACTTCGAGTTGCGACTGAAATTCAAGATAGCCGGCGGTGATACAAATGCAGGGGTTCAGATTCGCAGCAGGCGACGGCATGGTACTACAGGTGAGATGATTGGGTATCAGGCGGATATCGGCCAGGTGTATTGGGGATGTCTCTATGATGAGGGACGCCGGGACGCTATTCTTGTGCAGACGGATCAGAAGAAGATGGCGGAAGTGATCAATAAGGACGGGTGGAATGATTATGTTATCCGGTGCGAAGGTAAGCGGATTCAGCTTTGGCTAAACGGTTACCAGACTGTGGATTACACGGAAGCGAACGAGTCGTTCGAGCAAGTTGGTTTGATCGGCTTGCAGGTTCACCAAGGGCCTCCCAGTGAGACGAGGTACAAGGACATTGTTTTGAAGCAGTTGTAGTCGGCATTCTAAAATCACGGGCAGGATGCCCGTGCTACTTTATAGTTGAGAGGAATTCGATATGAAGACGGGGTTCAATATGCTGCTCTGGACGACGCACGTGACTGAGGATGACTTCGTGCTGTTTGAGAAGCTCAAGGCGGCGGGTTTCGATGGTGTTGAGATACCGGTATTCGCCGGGGAGATATCTGACTTCGAGAAGGTCGGTGAGGCGCTCAAAGACAACGGGCTGGGCTGTACGACGGTGACGGTGATTCCGGATGAGGAGCACAATCCGATAAGCGCCGATTCGAATCATCGCAAGGGCGGCCTGGAGTACCTGAAGTGGGCGATAGACTGTTCGCAAGCGCTTGGGTCCGAGGTTTTGTGCGGGCCATTCTATCAGCCGTTAGGAGTTTTTACCGGCAAGGGAGCGACGGGTGAGGAGATAGAGTGGGGTATTGGGGTGCATCGGCAGGCGGCTGATTACGCGGCGGCTGCGAATGTTGTGCTTGGGTTGGAAGCACTGAACAGGTTCGAGTGCTATTTTATGAATCTGACGGATGATGCTGCGGAGTATGCGAGGAAGGTTGGGCGTGAGAACTTCGGTCTGTTGTTTGATACGTTCCACGCGAACATCGAGGAGCGCGACCCGGTTGGCTGTATCGGGCGCAATATCGAGCAGATAAAGCACGTGCATATATCGGAGAACGACCGGGGGATTCCGGGCAGGGGACATATTGACTGGGCCGGGACGTTCAAGGCGTTGCGGTCGAGTGGTTACGACGGGTGGCTGACGGTTGAGGCGTTCGGGCGAGCGCTGCCGGATTTGGCGGCGGCGACACGGGTGTGGCGTGACTTTTTCAGCAGTGCGGAAGAGGTTTATACCGAGAGTGCCAGGTTTTTGCAGGAGCAGTGGGCGGCTGCGAAGCTGAAGTGAGTTTTGTTGTTATGACAAATGGGCGGATAAATCGTCGTGAGTTTCTTGGCCGGGCTGCGGCCACTGCCGTGGGGTTTCCATATATTGTTTCATCGGCTGCGCTTGGCAAGTGGGGGGCTGTCGCGGCGAGTGAGCGGATTGTGATGGGTGCGATAGGTTGTGGCGGGCAGGGGACACGGCATATAGGAGGCGGAATATGGGTGGACGGAGGCGGATTCCTCAGCAAGCCCAATGTGCAATTCGCCGCGGTGTGCGATGTGAATGCCAAGAACCGACAGCATGCACGCGGGTTAATAAACAAGCATTACGATAATAAAGACTGCGCCGAATATAACGACTTTCGGGAGTTGCTTGCACGTGATGATATTGACGCGGTATTGATAGCGACCGGCGAGAGGTGGCATCCATTAGTGAGTATAGCGGCGGCGAAGGCGGGTAAGGATGCGTATTGTGAGAAGCCATCGTCGGTTACGATAGCGGAAGCGATAGCGACGGCGGAGACAGTCAAACGCTGCGAGAGGGTGTATCAGGTTGGGACGCAGCAGCGGTCGAGCTGGGCATTTCGGCACGCGTGCGAGCTGGTTCGCAACGGGTGTATCGGCGAGGTGAAGGAGGTGACGGTGGGTGTCGGGGGGACGTGGACTTATACCGACCACAATCTTGCTGCTGAGCGGGTGCCGCCTTGGCTTGATTACGAGATGTGGCTTGGGCCTGTCCGGTGGCGGCCTTTCAACAAGGATTTCGTGGGGGCGTGGATGGCGTACCGGGACTGTTCGGGCGGGGAGATGACGAACTGGGGAGCGCATCATTTCGATATTGCGCAGTGGGGTTTGGGGATGGACGGCGACGGGCCTGTGGAGATAATCCCGCCTGACGGCAAGGACTATAAGGTGCTGACGTACAGGTATGCGAACGGCGCGGTGATGACTCGCAACCCGGAGAAGCTGGCGGCGGTTGCGGGGACGGACAATGGGTTGATGTTCGAGGGGACGAAGGGCAGGGTTGCGGTGTGGCGATATGCGGTGAAGACGTGGCCTGAGAAGTTAGTCAAGACCAGATTGCAGGTCAACGACATACATTTGTACGAGAGCAAGAACCATCAGGACAATTTCCTTGAGTGCGTTCGGACACGGCGGCGGCCTATTACGGATATGGATATTGGGCGGCGGTCGATAACGGTCTGTCATTTAGGTAATATCGCGTATGAGCTTGGTCGGCCTTTGAGGTGGAACCCGCAGGCGGAGCGATTTGTGGGTGATGAGGGGGCGAACCGGATGCTGTCGCGGCCTATGCGGAGCCCGTGGCATTTGTAAGGTAGAGCCATAGGGCTTAAAATTTTCTTGCGAAAAATGCGGTTCGGGGATTAAGAATGGGTAAAATATGCAGTTATGGGAGCGAAAAATGGTGTAAAATTTGCGGAAAATTTGTAGAAAGAGGGTCTGAACAAGGCCATTTGTTTGAAAAAACAGGGCGATTTTGGCGGCTGTACTATTAGTTTTGCTTATAGTTTTAGACAGGATTGACAGGATTTACACACATTGAGAATGTATTGCGTTCAGCGGACAGCGTTCGGCGTATTGCGTATTGCGTAGAACGTTTCGCCAAACGTGCGGCGGGTAAAGGTTGGGGGGTAGTATAAGAATATCTAATAGTAGGTTTTAGAAGGGGGTAGGGGAGGGGGGTTGGGGGAATGGGCGAAAAGGGCGAATTCGGGGTCGAGAGGGGCAAATGGGGCGGGTTTTAGCGTTTGACGAAACGTGCGAAAGTTTGAGTAGAATGTGGTTGACTTTTTGCGGTTGTGTAATATAATAGTATTACAATATAGAGTCGTTCTGTGATTAGGCGTGACAGGACGGCAGGCATCTTTCATTCACATCCGTTTTATAATTAACTCGAGGTTACTTTAAGAATTTAGGAGGAGTACCATGGGCAGGCGAATTTGTTTTGTGGCAGGTTTTCTTTTTATCATCTCTTTTTGCTCAATTGTTCTTGCTGACGGCTATGCCGGCAATCCGGACCCCAATGAAGAAACGGATATCCCCCTTTATGCTTTACTGACGTGGACGCCGGGCGATTATGTGGGCGATTACGTGGCCGGTAAGGCTGGAAACGGGCATCATGTGTTTATACACACAAATCAGAGTTACGTTCAGGGTGCAAATCTCAATTATCCTCTAGGGCCTGCGGCGGGTCATTTCCGCGCCGAGGTAAACGAATGGTCTCCTTTGAGTCCGAGTCCTGAGTTTGGTTTTGGCACATTTTTGACGCCAGAGACCACCTACTACTGGCTCGTTATCGAAGTGAATGACGTCAACGGCGGTAGTCCGTGGAAGGGGCCTCTCTGGAGTTTTACGGCAATTTCTGCAAAGGCGGCTAATCCGAGTCCCTCGATTGGAGCCAAAGTGGGGATTTATACGGGGGAGGTATTGAATGTTGAACTATCGTGGTCGCCGGGTCCTTTGGCGGCGGATATCAACGGTCACGATATGTATTTGGGCACCGACCAGGCGGCAGTGACCAATGCGACTATCGAAAATGGCCTGGGAGTTTATATGGATACGGTTTCGGATCCTTGTTATCTTGCAGAGGCTCTTGGGCTTGACTTGATGTACTACTGGCGCGTTGACGAATTCAACGAAGTTCACGGTACCGTTAAAGGTACGATATGGAATTTCTTCGCCGATTCCGGCAAGGCCAAGGATCTGAGTCCGGCTGACACGGAAACGGGATTCGACCCAGACCAGGCCCTTACCTGGACGCCGGGTTTTGCGGCATCTTCACATGACATCTATATGGGCACCGATGTGGGTTCGCTAAGTTCGGTTGAGGTGGGCTATCCGGATACGAGCTATGAACCTTATATGGACCTGAACACGGTTTACTACTGGCAAATCGACGAGGTCAACGCTGTTCATCCGAAAAGCCCCTGGGTTGGTGACATCTGGAGCTTTACGACTCACACGGGAAAAGCAGAGAATCCGGACCCATCCAACGGGCAAGGCGGAGTTTACCTGGCGGCGAAACCCAGTTGGACGGCGGCACCTCGTACGGCTACCCACGATGTTTACTTTGGGACCGACACGCCGCCGCCTTTTATACAAAATCAGAGTTCGACGACGTATGATCCGGGCCCACTTAGTTATGCCAAGACATACTACTGGCGTATCAACGAGAAGCAGTCCGGCGGAGCCACTACGCCGGGTGATTTGTGGAGCTTTACAACTCCTGATGGGCCGGCTGATGTCAGCATCACAGTTGACCAGAGTACTGTTTATCAGACAATAGACGGATTCGGTGCTCATGGAGCAATGAACGTGTGGTGGAGCAGCGGTCCTTTCTATAATCAGAACTTCCTTGATCTTATCATCGATGATCTTGGCCTTACGATTACGCGCAATGAATACTACCCCAAGCCCGACGAACCGGGGCAGTGGCCAAAACAGATTCCATTCCTGCAGGCGCTAAAGGCAAAGGCGGAGGCGAGCGGAGAACCACTAAAGTTCTTAGCAACATACTGGACTCCGCCTCACTATATGAAGGATCCTCCAACATGTTGCGGCGGATACCTGAAGGTTAGTATGTATGATGAATTTGGCGATTACGCGGTCGCTACTATACAGGATTACAATAATATCGGAATCGACCTTTATGCACTGAGTCTGCAGAACGAGCCTCTCTGGAGCCAGTCTTACAACTCCTGTGTTTATTCGCACGAAATGTACAGAGACATGCTTAAGGTTGCCGGGCCAATCATAGAAGCGAGTTTTCCTGATACGCAACTGTTTTTGTGTGAACATATGCTTTTCTCATTTGAGTTTCTTTACGGCGCCTATGAATACGTGATAATTCAAGACCCCGATGCCCTGCAGTGGGCCGACATCTGGGCCACCCACGGATATGGTAACGCCGGCCTGAAACCCGACCCCGGCACTATGGTAGCATCGCTCTGGACACATTCTCGGGAGTTACTCGAACCTACAAACAGGCCTTTCTGGATGACTGAGACATCCGGTTACGACGAAAACTGGGAAAACTGCAGGCAACTCGCACAATCGATATACGCCGCTCTGAAGTACGGCCACGCCTCGGCATGGGTATGGTGGCAATTGAGCGAGAATAACGGCCTCGGCAACCCTCCCGGTGAATATGTTCTTATGAACGTTGGTGTTCCGGGAAAGCGTTACTATATCTCCAAGCAGTATTACCGTTACATCAGGCCCGAAGCCGTGATGGTGGAAAGTGATGTTGACGACTCGAACGTTTATATTGTCGCCTTTAAGCACCCGACCCAGAAGACGGCTACGATAGTGCTCATTAACACAGACGAGCAATATGAAAAGCTTGTTCAGCTTGACATCACAGGCGATATACTGCCGCAAAGGTTCCATGTTTACAGGACTACTGCAACCGAGAACTGCGTTGACGCAGGCATTGTCGCCCGCGACGGCTCGGTGGTGCTTCCTGAAAGCAGCATTACTACGCTTTACGGTATAATGCCGCGGAATAACTTCTGGGATTTTGCGGACTTTGCACAAGAATGGCGGCGCAGCGATTGCGATGCGGGTAATGACTGGTGCAACGGCGCCGACAGTGACGAGAGCGGCTCTGTACTGCTCGACGATTTGCTGGATTTCGCCAACGAATGGCTTGCAAACGATTAGTATAGCAGCAGCTTGTGTTACATGGCTGAGACTACAGTTAATGACCACACGCCGCTTTGTATAGATTAGTGCATCGCGGCGTGTGGTTTTTTTGTGTTTAAAGAGCCGGCTCAATCGGCTCCCAGCGGACTTTCGCAGCACCCAGAAGAATTCCGGTCGCATACGCTAAATCGACCTGTGATATTTGATACTCTGCCAGTGCTCGTATCTCTACGCTTTGGGCATCGGCGAACTTGGCCTGACGATACACCGAAACGAATACTACCCGCCGGAGGGCGACCAGGACACTCAGTTTTCCGAGCAGGTTTTCGTAGAGGCGGGCGCCGGCGATTAGTTTGCAGGGGTGGACGGCGTACAGCGTATAGCGTACAGGATGAAGGGTATCAGCCGATGCCAAAATCTGCTTGTTAGCATTTTCCCGCCCTTCCATCTATCCGTCAGTTCACCGGCGTTATCCGCTGCCGGCAGAGTCCGGCGCTGTTTTCAGTTCTGTGCGATTCTCTGCGAAGGGCGAAATCACTTTTGCCGCCGGCTCCAGACGTGGCCGCAGTCGAGACATCTGTAGCTGTCCTTCGGAAACGGCACGGGAATTCTGAAAAGTAATATCCCTAAAAAGAACATTTTTCTCGAGTATTTTTCGTGTTCCACAAAGTCCGAGCCGCACTTCGGGCAGACCGGCCCCGTCGAGACCTCATCCCGCTGCCCGGTGCCGGCCGGTTCTTTTGCTTTGTCCTGCACGACTTGCCCCTTGGGGGTGAGTATTTCCCTCGCCCTGTCTGTATCGGATAATTTTACCTTGAGTTTTACCCCGCCGTCGGCTTTTGACAAAAGCCAGTATGTCCCCACAAAGTATTCGCCGGAAAGAAAACACCTAATCCCCTGCGCGCCGAGCTTTGCCTTTGCGATGTGCGCCTCCATCGGCTCGTCGAAATTGCCGACCGTAACGAGCTTTTCAACCATTATGCTCAGTCCCGCAGAAAACCTAATGAGCACAGGAATTTATCCGCTTCTTCGAGGGTTTCTTTGAAGGGCTTGTTGTCTTTTTCCCTGCCGAAGTTGAAAAAGCCATGGCCTTTGCCTTCGAAGGCGACGAGCCTACATTTTTTGCCGGCCTGCCGCAACAACAAAACTCATCGCCGAGAACTTTGAAGAAAGGTTCACGCGCAGGCCGATATATCCTAATTGAGGCGTTTTTGAAGCCAGGTAGTAATAATATGAAGGCAAAAATCTTACTTTCAGCGGCCCTTGCCGTCATAATCATCATTCTGGCCGGCTGTCAGAGGCCGCAGGTGCGCATCGTGCCGCAGTACGACAGGGCGCTGCCGCCGGGCGAGCTTGCGCTTCGCAAAATCACAAATCCCCAGGAGATTCCCGATTTCACCGGCGCCTGTTACAACGTAGCCGGGCTGGAAAGCGCCATCGACAACTCTCTGGAGTATATGAGCAAGCCATCCAGCAAAGGGTATTTCCCATACGGCGACATAACTCACGCCCGCGCCGTTGACAGTCTAAAGACGTTCAAACGGCTCATCGCCTCGGGCCTTCGAGGCCGAGAGCTAAACGACGCAATCCGCCGGCAGTTCGACGTCTATATCTCGGTCGGCTGTGACTATGCCGGGACGGTGCTTTTCACCGGCTATTACACGCCCATCTTCGACGGTTCAGACCGCAGGACCGCCCGCTTTGCATATCCGCTTTACCGCAAACCCGAGGACCTCGTCAAGAAAAGCGACGGTACGATACTCGGCCGGCGAACCGCCGGCGGTCAAATCACGCCATATCCCGCACGAGCCGAGATTGAAAGCTCGAATATGCTCGCCGGAAAGGAAATTGTTTGGCTCGGCGAGCCGTTCGAGGCGTACATCGCCCAGGTCCAGGGCTCGGCAAAGATAAGAATGCCCGACGGCCGGCTCGACACATTCGGCTATGCCGCCAGCAACGGCCATGAATACAAAAGCGTCGGCAAAGAGCTCGTCCGCCGGGGCAAGATACCTGCCGACCGGCTGAGCTTGTCTTCGATGATTGATTACTTCAAGGCCAACTCGATGCTCGTCGGCACATACACGAAACTCAACCCGCGCTTCGTATTTTTCCGGCGGCAGCAGGGCCCGCCTCGCGGAAGCATCAACGAGCCGGTAACGGCCTACAGAACCATCGCCACCGACAAATCGATTTATCCGCGGGCGTGCCCGGCCTTTTTAAGCACCAATCTGCCGCGGCAAATAGCGGGGCAAACATACATCGACCCTTACCGCGGCTTCGCACTCGACCAGGACACCGGCGGCGCCATCCGCGCACCGGGCCGATGCGATGTCTATATGGGACAGGGCGATACCGCGGGCAAACTCGCCGGGCATACCTATCAGGAAGGACACTTATATTATCTGTTCGTCAAGCCGCAATTTGCGGCCCCTGTGGCTTCCCTGGCTTCGACAAAACGCCGCCCGTAAGCCCTTCGCCGAGATGAAAACCGTACCTGCAATCGGACGCCAATAACCAATTCATTGGCTTTTCCCTTTACAACCACTGCGGGCTTCGCTAGAATATTTGGTTTGAAAGCCCTCGAAGGATATACAGATGGCCGGGAAGATAAAAATTGACGCCGAGCGATGCAAGGGTTGCGGGCTGTGTGTGCCTGTCTGCCCTCAAAACGTCATCGCCATTTCTGAAAAATCCAACAGCAGGGGCTATTTCCCCGCTGAAGCCGTCAACACCGGCTGTACCGGCTGCTGTTTGTGCGCGACCGTCTGTCCGGAGGTGGCAATTGAAGTGTACCGCGACGACAACGTTGTAGCCGTCGAGCCGCCCGCCAAAGATAAGGGAAGTTTTATCAGGGACACATCGTGAACGAAAGAGTTTTAATGTGCGGCAATGAGGCGATGGCGGAGTCGGCCATACGGGCCGGCCTTGACGCCTATTTCGGCTATCCCATCACGCCGCAAAACGAAGTTACCGCTTATATGTCCAAGCGAATGGCTGAGCTGGGAAGGGTTTTTGTGCAGAGCGAAAGCGAGCTGGCCGCCATCAGTATGGTCTTCGGCGCCTCGGCCACCGGCAAAAGGGCAATGACCAGCTCGTCCAGCCCCGGCATCAGCTTGATGCAGGAGGGGATAAGCTACTTGGCCGGCGCCGAGCTTCCGTCCGTGATTGTCAACGTGATGCGCGGCGGGCCCGGGCTTGGCAATATCGCTCCTTCGCAGGGCGACTACTTCCAAGCGACCCGCGGGGGCGGACACGGCGATTACAGAACTGTTGTCTTCGGGCCCTGGAGCGTCCAGGAGTGGGTCGATACGATGCCGCTCGCATTTGACTTGGCTGATAAATACCGCATCCCCGTTATGATTCTGGCGGACGGCATCCTTGGCCAGATGATGGAGCCGGTGGTATTCAAGAAAAGCCCCGGCGTCGAGCTGCCGCCAAAGGACTGGGCGCTGACCGGCGCCGAAGGCAGGGAGCAAAACATCGTCCGTTCGCTGTGGTTGCCCGAGGGCGCCCTCGAACAGCACAATTATAACCTGCAGAAAAAATACCGCCAAATCGAAAAAACGCAGGTCCGCTGCGAGCAATACGAAATCGATGATGCCGATATAATTGTGGTCGCTTACGGCATTGCCGCCAGAATTGTCCGAAGCGCCGTTGACAGGGCGAGAAAAAAGGGTATCAGGGCCGGCTGGCTCAGGCCGATTACACTCTGGCCTTTCCCTTCTGAGCAGCTCAGCCGGGCCGCCGACAATTGGCCCATCTTCCTGACGGTGGAGATGAGTCTCGGGCAAATGGTCGAGGACGTCCGGCTGGCCGTTGCGGGCAAGGCGCCGGTTATGTTCTACGGCAGGCCGGGCGGCGGGGTACCGACCGTCGAGCAGGTCCTCGACAAAATCGAGCAGTTGACAATTAAAGTCAAGGCGTAAGCAAATGCAGGTGGTATTCAAGAGAACGCCGACACTCAAAGATGTCCCGACGCACTACTGCCCCGGCTGCGGGCACAGCATCGCTCACCGGCTTGTCGCCGAAGTAATCGACGAGCTTGACATTGCCGGGCGGACCATCGGGATTGCGCCGGTCGGCTGTGCGGTGCTGGCATACGACTATCTCGACGTCGATATGGTCGAGGTCGCACACGGCCGGGCGCCGGCGGTCGCCACCGGTATGAAAAGGACCAACCCCGATAGTATCGTCTTCTCATATCAGGGTGACGGCGACCTTGCCGCTATAGGGACGGCGGAAATAATCCACGCCGCTCAAAGGGCCGAGCAAATCACCGTCATTTTCATAAACAACGCCGTTTTCGGGATGACCGGCGGCCAGATGGCGCCGACGACCATACTCGGCCAGGTTACCGCCACCACCCAGCAGGGCCGGCGGGCGGATGGCCAGGGCTACCCGCTGAAGGTCTGCGAATTGCTGTCGATACTGCCCGGCGCAATCTACGTCGAACGCTGTACGCTCAGCAGCCCTGCACGAATCCGAAAGGCCAAAAAGGCCGTCAAGCACGCCTTCGAGCTGCAAATCCAGGGCGAAAAGGGCCTGTCGCTTGTCGAGCTGCTCTCGCCGTGTCCGACCTACTGGCGATTGAGACCTGTCGATGCAATGCTGCATATCGAAAACGAAATGTCAAAGGTCTTTCCGCCTGGAAAATTCAAGGGCTAAAAAGATGACATCAAACGGCTTGTACGAGGAGGTTACGATTGCCGGTTTCGGAGGGCAGGGAATTATTGTCGCCTGCAAGCTGCTGGCACAGACGGCGATGAAGGCGGGAAAGGAAGTAACCTATATGCCCTCTTACGGCGCCGAGGTTCGCGGCGGCACTGCAAACGGTATGGTGATAATCTCCGACAGGCCCATCGCTTCGCCGGTTGTCGGCAGACCTGACTCGCTGGTCGCGATGAACAAGGCCTCGCTCAGCAAGTTCGGCCCGCGAATCAAGCCCGGCGGGCTGTTGGTTATTAACAGCTCTTTAATCGACGCCGAACCCGACCTCGACGAATCGCTGGAGATACTGAGGATTGCCGCCGACGACATCGCGGTCGAATTAGGAAGCGCCAGAAGCGCCAATATGGTTGCGCTCGGCGCCTATCTGCAAAGAAAAGGCCTGTTCAGCCCCGACGATGCAGCCGATTGCCTTGGCGATGTGTTGGCCGAGCGGTACCACGTTACCATAGGCGTCAACACGAAGGCCCTGCACAGAGGCGCCGAGCTCGCAAAGGACGGCGCCGGCTGACCGGCGGCTTTCTGCGGCCCGGATGGAGGCGACGCGGATGAAATTATTGAACAGACAAAACCAAAGGGGGAATGTCCTTAGTCTTTCCTTTTTTCGCCGGCGGCAGAACTTCGCGCTGCGAATGGCGCCGATGATTGATATGACCTTTTTGATGCTGCTGTTCTTTCTTGTCGCGGCCAAATGGCGGCCAAAGGAGGATTTTCTGCCTTTTCAACTGCCCGGCTCACAGGCACAGGCCAGCACAATCGGCAGGCCGGAGCCGTTGTTCATACGAATTGACGCAGCCGCAGCCGGCTGTAAGGTTCAAATCGGCCTCTCGCAGGCCGTCGCGGTCGAAGACCAGACTATTCAAGAAAACCTGCTCTCGCTGGCCCGTCGGCTGGGCGAGGTGCTCATCGAGCAAAAACGGTACGCAGCCGACCCCGTCGAAATCATCTGCGGGCCCGATGTGAAATGGGACCATCTCGCAAAAATCTACAACGTTCTTTACGGGCTCGGCCTTAGCGACATCACATTCCAAATGACCCGACGGCAGCCAAATGATAATGTCGAGCAAAAATAGAGGCAAATCATTGTTTGTTTTGCCCGTCCTGCCGTTCTTTATCTGTCTGTCCGCCTGTGCAGCAGAAGCCGTCCCCACAGCCGAGGATATTAACCGGCTCGCCGAAGCGGCAAAGACCGCCTCTGCGGCGTTCGCCGGCCGGAGTTTTCCGACTCGAATGCAATTTGAATGCAGCGGCGATTTTCTCACCCGGCAGGAAAGACAAAAACTAAAAGGCCTGGCCGACACCGCCGACCAACGGCTCGCACAAATCGAAGAAGAACAGCGCACCTTCAAGAAGCAAATTGAGGATTATCAGGGCGGCGACTGGGAGCAGCGGTTCGGCTCGACCGGGCTGTGGCGAAAACTCGCCGCCGACCTGCTCAGAACGACGCTGAGCCGGCTCGATGTCGATTACTACCTGGCCCTTGCCGATGAGGAGCCGAAAAGAAGTCAGCTCCTACACGGGATAGTGACGCAGATTGATTCGCTCGGCACAAACGAGCCGCCCGCCTATGGACAGCTTATAAAGGCGAAGACCCTGGCCCTGCTGTCGCAGAGTGACGCCGCCCTTGTCCCCGTCGCCGCAAATGAATTCGACCGGCTGACGCTCCGCTCGTATATGAGCCAGGTAACCGCCTTCAAGGTAGCTATAGAGAAAATCAAATTCCTCGGCCCGGAAACCAGCGCCCGGCTCGACACCCTCGCCGACGACCTGGCCCGCAGCCAATCCCGCGACGACATCGAACTCGTTCTGTCCCTCGCCTCCCTGCAACGACGATACGCACCCGGCTCGCTCGAAAAGACGCTATCTCTCTGGCCG
>CAZPDW010000025.1:0-18309 GCA_964585535.1 uncultured Pirellulales bacterium | reverse complement strand
TACCGGTTCACCATCGAGGACATCGCCGACCGTATCGGCAGGGGTATCAAGGCAGTGAGAACCAAGGCCAATCAGATAGGCCTGAGACGCGGCAGACGGCCCAGGTAAAAAAGGCCGGAACGCAAAGTATCAAGCTCACTGCGTACCCCGCCGGCACAACGGCGGTCAAAGGGGAAACATCGGCTTGTGTTTGACAACCTGCTGCTGCAATACACAGGGGCTGCAGGAAATTATTCTGCAGCCCGTGATGTTACCGGCAAAGATATAATACACTTACCGCCCGCTGCCCATCGACGATGCCGTCTCCGCCGGGTAGTGGTGTTACATCCATCGACGGCCGAAAAACAAACACCATCATCCCCACAGAAGACAAAACCTTCTCCATCAACGGCGCAAAATACAAAACCATCTACTACCTGCTCCAGTATGATTGACAGCAATCCTGCTTATTGCATTGGGGGCTGCATTGCCGCCGACGAGGCAATGGCGTATTAGTTATCTGCTTCTCGGCGGAATTGTACTGCGGCGGGTTTGAATCGGCTTGGTGTTTCCCGGCTGCTGTTTTTTTTTACCACGAAGGCACAAAGGCACGAAAACTGACAAATCACCTATGTTACGTTGTTACTCTTTTGTGCCTTTGTGACTTGGTGTCTTGGTGGTAATAGATGATTTTCTTCTCGCCGGGGTAAAATTCAATAAATTCGTTGTAAGTGGCCAATGCGCAAATATAATTAGTCGTTCGCTTCTTATGCTGATGGAGTTGGTTTCGATGCTGCTGAATACGCTCGATTTGACGGGTACATGGGAGTTCAAGGAATATCCCGCCTCCGCCCGGCGTATGCGCGACCTCGATCGCTCACACTGGAGCAAAACGACTGTCCCAAGCTCGATTTTCGAGTGCCTGATTGGCGCAGGCCGAATAGAGCCGAAAGACCTGTACGCCGAGCCAGAAAAATTCGGGTGGGTAAGCGATACGCAGTGGGTATTCCGAAAGGAATTCGATATCGATACCACCCTGGCCGGCTGCAAACACAAACATCTTGTTTTCGAGGGCCTCGACACCATCGCAAGCATCTGGCTCAACGAGAAGCTCATCGCCAGGACTGCCAATATGTTCATCCCGCACCGGTTCGACGTAACCGGCCTGCTGAGGCGGGCCGGCAACCGGCTGTTAGTGAAGTTCGACCCGCCGGCAGAGCACGCCAAACGGCTGATGAAACGGTACACATCGTTCGATTCGTCCGCCGTAATAAAGCCCTATCGCTCTTACATCCGCAAGGCCCAGTATCAGTTCGGCTGGGATTGGTGTCCGTTCCTGCCCGGCTGCGGCATCTGGCGGCCGGTGCGTCTCGAAGGCACTGATATTACCCGGTTCGATGATGTTCACATCCGAACCATCGACTGCAATGCCCGCTACGCCGATTTGAAGCTTGGCGTAAAGCTCGAACTGCGCCCAACCGAAGAGCTCACCTGTCGGCTGCGGCTCACCGGCCCCGGCCCGGCCAGCGAATATCAAATGCCATTCAAAACCGGCGAGGTCTTTAATTCAACTGTAATTCGGCTAAAAAACCCGGCCTTATGGTGGCCTCGCGGCTATGGGGGACAAAACCTCTATCAACTTGAGCTTGAGCTGAACGCCAAAGACCGCATGATAGACCGAGCAGCTCGCCGGTTCGGTATAAGAACGGTCCGGCTGAATCGTTCCGAAGACAGCGGGGGCAGGAAATTCGCCATCGAAGTGAACGGTCGAACCGTTTTTGCAAAAGGCGCCAACTGGGTTCCTCCGACTCTTTTGCCCGGCTCGACAACAGACGAAGAGTACGACCGCCTGTTGAATACCGCCGCCGATGCCAATATGAATATGCTGCGGGTATGGGGCGGCGGCTACTACGAAAACAGCCGATTCTACGAGATGTGCGACCGGCTCGGCATTATGCTCTGGCAGGATTTTATGTTCACGTGTGCATATTACCCCGACCGAAAATGGTTCCTCGATGAAGTTGAAAGAGAGGGTGCGACCGTTATCAAAATGCTCCGGAATCACCCGTCCCTTGTCCTGTGGTGTGGAAACAACGAAATCGACTGGTGTCATCACAACCGAATGCTTGGTAAGGGCAAAAAGTTTCACGGCAAAGCAATTTACCACAAAATTCTGCCTCGTCTCGTTGGCGACCTCGACCCGGACCGCGACTACATTCCAACGACGCCTTTCAGCGAAGAGGACTCCCCCAACGCGCCACACAGCGGCACCGTCCATAAATGGGATGTCGGGGCCTTCTATGCCCCGACCAGAGAATACATCTGCCCGCCGGAGGACGTTCCTCGATTTGTCGCCGAGTTCGGCCTGCAGTCGCTGCCGGATATTGCAACACTCGAGCAGTTCTGCGACGCCGAACAGTTGCGCATCGGCGGCCGCCAAATTGAAAAGCAAAACTACCAGCTCGACGGAAACTGCCGGCTCTGGCGATACATAGCCGAGCTGTTCACGCCGCCGGAGTCAATCGAGCAATTCGTATATCTTTCACAGCTTACCCAGGCAAGGGCGCTGAAGAAATACGTCGAACATCTGCGAGCACACAGCTTCAGAAACAACGGCGTGCTGTTCTGGCAGTTCAACGACGCCTGGCCCGGCATAAGCTGGTCCGCCGTGGATTACTTTCAAAGACCCAAAGCCGCCTGCTACTACGCAAAGCGATTCTTCCGGAATGTCCTGGTAACCGCAGTCGGGCTATTCCATCCACCCAGGGCAAATACAGAACCCGCTCTCAAATCACTTTCCGGCGTCGTGGTCAACGACTCCGACAGCCCCGTAACGGCAACGCTGATCTGTCGAGTCATCGACCTGTCGGGAAAGTCGCTCGACCAGGTCGAGTTTCCGGTTTCCATCACGCCTTTTTCCACCTCGCCGGCCCTTAAACTTCCGAAAGCTTTCGTCAATCCCGACCGGCCCGAACGCTGCTGCCTGCACCTTGCCGTAAACAGCCACGCCCGGACAATCGCCCAAAACCTCTATCTCTATCTTCCCGACAAGTACATAGACTGGCCCGAACCGCGTATAACCGCCGACGTCCAACAGCAAAGCGCCGACCGCTGGCGTCTGCGTCTTTGCTCGGATGTGCTCACAAAGGACCTGCAAATCATTACGCAGCCCTCCTGCCGGCTAAGCGATAACTTCCTCGACCTCATTCCCCCGGCCACCACCGATGTAATTATCACCGCCGAAGAGGCCGTCGGTCACACCCAGCCGGCCGTTCGCTTCCGCTCAGTCGCATTCTCTCCAGGGCAGTAGTTTGTCAAGAATATTTCAGTGGGTTGTCATTGCGAGGAGCTTTATCGACGAAGCGATCTCAATCATTCGTGAAGTCGAGATTGCCACGGGCTGCTTCGCAGCCCTCGCAATGACAAGTTGTAGATTCAATGTTTACAGAGTAGCAGGTAAAACCTCCCTCGCCAAACCGCATTTACTACGGCGTCCCGCCGTGCTCCATCAATAATTGCATCATGATCAACTGGTCCGGTGTCATTGGTCCGCCTGCGCCGGGCTGCATCATTCCCGGTATGGTCGGTACCGGACTAATACGCCGGATGCGCTTGCCGCCCCACCCCCGCAGCGGCTCCTTCGTTTTTTTCGCGAGCAACTTTACCTCTCCGAACTTCAATCGCAGCTCGTTAGGCCAGTTCACAAGCTTGACCGGAACTCGCTCGACAACTTTGCCGTCAAAGCTGTAAAGCATATCGAAATATCTCCGCGAATGAAGACTTCTGCCCGACAAATCGTTTACCGGCACCACATCGACCAGAATCGCCCCGGTGTCATAGTCTATTTTTTCCGGAACCGTCAAATCCTGGCTGTCCTGTTCAATCTTCGTATCGGCGACCGTTCCTATCGTCTCGCCTCGCTTGACCATAAACCGCTCGTTATACCAGTAACCCAGTGCGTACTTCGATACCTGCACCTCCACCGCCTTCGATGCCTCCTGAATATTCACCGGGAAGAAATACAACATCGCCGGGATTGAAACCGGCCCAGTTACATCCGAAAAGTCGCTCCACAAAATCACCTTGTCTTTGTACGACAAATCACTCCGGGCAAACTGGTCCGTGCCCGCTACCGGATTGAAAACACCCAGGCGAATCCTGTACCGGCACGTCTGGCCCGCCTGAACGGTGTCATCGTATGCCCAAAAAACAAGCGGTTCCGCCATCTTCGCCAAGTTCTTGCCGGTAAGCGATATATTGTTAAGTTGGCTGTAAAACTCACTGACAGCAAACGTTGTACGCTGCAGTTTCCTGGTTTTGTCCGCCATTATTTCTGAGCCGGCTCGCGGCTTCGGTTTCCTCACGGTAGTTCGCGTTCGCGTCCGTCTTGACGAAGATGTACCCATCGGGCCGCCTCCGTACAACAGTTGCATGAGCGCCTGTTCGCTCTGCAGCCCGGTGCCCGGCAAAGTTCCGGCAGCGGGCCTCGTTGTACGGCGATCCTGTCTTGCCTTGTCGCGTGCCTTTTCGCGTTCCTTTTTTTTCTTTGCCACCGCCTCTTCACGCGCCTCTCGTTTTTTCTGCAAGTCTATCTGAGTCCGATTGGCAACATATTTTCTGTGTATCGACGGTGGGAACCATTCTTCGCCCGACGACGCAATCTGATAAGCCGCCGGCTGCAACAAATTCGACTGAACAACCGGGTCATCGAACTTCAGGCGTTTTACCTTAACACCGCCGGCCGAAAGCTCCCCTGCCTGCTCGACTATCGAAAACATATCCCTGCGTGCATCAACCCGCATCCGCGGCACATCCTCCCATTCGCTCCAGCCGCCGTCGTCCAAAAGTCCCTGTCTCTGTAACTCGACCGCCGCGAAAACCGGCTTCGCAAGACACGGGTCACGCCATTGCTCCGGTACTTCCGTACCCGCAAAATTCTCGTGAAAAGTCTTGCACAGCGACGAAATGTCAAACTCACCCTCAACCGTAACAAGGTCCAGGTCGTTCGGTGCGTATGCCGCCTGGTCATCAACGTTCTCAAGGTTAATCTGACGAACCGGTATATACGCCGCCGCCCTTATGTGTTCGGCCTCTGCGCCGGCAACTTCTCCAATTTGAGGCATACGATATTTAGGATGAATGCTATTCTGTACAGAGACCGGCTGCAACAAAGTGATATTGGCGTCTATCTGTGCCAGGGGCGACTTCATCAACGCCAGAAAATCCTGCGCCTTGGATTTATAACTCTCCTTTGCAACCACATCAGCATCCAGTCTCGCCTGAACCGCGCGTGCTTTGTCGCTTATGTATATATCGACCTGACCGGGCCTGAACCGCCTGTTGTCAACGGTTATCGTGTTCGGACAGAAAAAAACGTGCGTCCACCCTATCCATCCGCAGAGGACCAGCGCAAGTGTAAATACAATCTTTTCTATGTGCCGCTCAAAAAAGCTACCGCTCAATTTACTCATCGTCTTATTCCCTATCTGCGTTTCTTCTCGTCCTTCTGAAGAGATTTCTTAACCGACTCCGGCTTGAGAACATCGTACCCGGCCCTGTCGAAAATGTATTCGCATATCGCATCAAGCTCCACCACCGCATCGTCGCCGTATCGGTAAAGATAGTGCTCGTCGGAATCCTTGTCTATCGGATTGATATTGCTCTCTACAATTGTAATCTGATTGTGCACAAAACGCTTTGGCGGCTCGGTACCGTCGTATCCCCTGAAGAGGTTCTCCTTGCTGCTGCACAACTCCCTCATAAAGTCCATCACCGACTTTGCGCTCACGACCACCCTCAGCTCAAAGTGAACAACGTCGATTTCGTTGTTTGTCAGTCTTTCCGTGAACGACTCGCTCAATCCGTCCTGCATCTCATAAATGTAATAGGGCCCTTTGCCCGAAGAGGACGTTTTGCTCTTGCTCCTCCTGACGTACATCTTTCTCTCGCTGGTAAAATTCACCCCGAGCAGCCGCTTCACACCCGAGGTGTAAACGCTCTTCGAGTCCCCGTTCATCGCCTCTATCGTGTCAAAAGCATCTTCGGCAATCCAGTAGCCGACCTGCCAGTACCAGCAGTCTTTAATCGCATCGTCCCGTGTCTTGTACTTGTAATCCTTCCACAAATCGTAGCCCGGTATGTCCGACGCATTCACGTAAACCGCCGCCGAGGCCGCTTTTTCCCGACACAACTCATCCGTTATTGTCGCTTCGACGCCCCGCCGTCTCGAAAACGCTCTCCTGGAGCTGCCCCTGCCCAGCTTCATCCCCCTTATGCGGGGAAGTGCCCTTTCTATCTCCGCATCCGTCGGACAGTCCCGCCCGCTGACCTTTTCAATCAAAGCATCGATACCGGCCCGATACGACCGCCCGAACGCGTCGAAGATAAGCATTGATTTGTCCTTCGGCTCGGGAAACATCTTGTAGCTTAAAAGCTCACGCTGCGCCGTCCGTTTTACAAGAAGCGCCACCTGATTTGCATCCTGCTGCCACTGCTGTTCATACGCTTTTTCTATCTCTACCTGCCCCAGCGGAACCGCGCTCGCCGCGAGACTCTTGACGTTACTCGCCAAGGGTACACTCTCTTTCTCCGCCGTTTTCTTGAAGCTGCTCCCCATCAAAAGCACCACCCCAAAAACTACGAAGCCGGCCACGAGTATCACCAGGGGTATTACGAGAGACGAATATGACCTCAAAAACCCGAACTTCCCCAGAACACCCTTCAACTGCGACAAATCGACTTTAGCCATCTCTCTTGCTCACCAAATTATTGGTCAAATCCCTGTTTTCCAACCGATAAAACCCGTTCGCCATAACCGGCAACTCTCTTACCGGCTGTGATGTTCTTCTTCGCCCGACTCGACTTCTCTTGCTCCCGGCCGAAACAACGTCCTTCTGCTTGGACTTCTCCTGCTCTTCGGTCTTGCCGGCCTTTTTCCATTTGAACTTCGCATTCAGAACAAACCAGTGGTCGTTCACCTTCTCCTCGGACTTTCCAGACCTGTCAAGCTTGTTCTTGCCGTATTCGTCCAGAACCGCTACCTTGCTTATCACCTCCTTCGTCATCGGGTCAATCAATACTTCCTCGCCCGACTGGCCTCTCTTAATCTTCTCTCCGATGCCCTTCGGTATATCAGAACCAAGGTCAACCTCACCCGTCTTCAATTCAAAATGGGTAATTTCCGTCTTTTTATAAAGCTCAAAATGCACGTCCCTGCCCAGCGCCTCATCCAATCGCATAAGCCGGGTGATAATCCCCCATTTGTTCTTGTCGTCTCCCGCACCCGCCGGGTCCATGAGCTTGCCCAAGTCCTTGTATGGACTATAACCCACTACCGTCACGACAAAACCCTCCGACGGCGCCTCGGTAGTCGTCGCTGCGCCCATTCCCGACCGCATCGCACTCGGCGGCAGGGCGTATTTCGAGGCGCCTGCCTTGCCGTAAAGCAACTGCATCATCGCCTTCTCGTCATACGGAGAACCTCCGCCACCCAAAACGCCGCCGGTTGCATCCGCAGCATTTTCAAAACCAGAGGTCGTAAAACTCGCCGTCTCAACGTTCGTCGTGTATCGAACCGACATCGACGTCACAAATATCTGCTTGCGCTGCTCACGAGGGGTCTTCATCACCGTCTCCACGTCCCCGTCCTTAAACGCCCTGTACAAATCCCTCTGCCCCGGTGTGTTTTGCTCGTCCGGAAGCACCGACAGCAGCGTCTGCTGTAAGCTCGGGATTACATCACGATACTTGAACAAATCAATCTGCTTCTGTATGGCCGCCTCATACTTTGTCGATTCACTCTTGATAGTGCCCAGATCCTGTTCCGCCCGCCTGGCGGTGCCGATAAGCTGGCTCACCTGCTTTCTCACACCGCTCTTGCCGGCATAGCTCGTCCGGTCAACGAGCGCCCTGGCGAAGGCAAGTACCGAAATCAGCAAAAATAACGCCGCCGCCGCTGCAAACCACTTCGATTTCGCCGCCCAGGCCATCGACCGCGCCACACTCTTCGGCAGCAGATTACTCCCTATCCTGCCCAGACCGAGCGCCTGAATACCCAAACCATAAACAACTGCGAAATCGCACACGCTCTCGTGAAACTTCGCCGCCGATACCGACGAATTTATCCCAAGCTGCTTGAAAGAGTCGGGCCTCTCTATCGGTATCTGAAGACTCTGCTGGAGATACTGCAGCAGACCTCGCATCTTCGTGCCGCCACCCAGCGCAACTATCCTGCCAATCTTGACGTTCGGATTCGAGTTGTTGTAAAAACCTACCGAACGCTGTATCTCCGACGCCAAATCCGTAAATACCGGCTTCATCGCCTGAAGTATCTGCCTGGCATACTTGCTCATCGGCGCCGTTCGCTTCAGTTTCTCGGCCTTCTCGAAATTAAGCTTGAACGTATCCGCTATTGCACGAGTAAACGCATTGCCCCCCATAGGTATCGTCCGCTGCCACACCGTCTGTTTCGTACAGACCACCAAATCCGTGTTCTCCGCTCCGATATTCAGCACTACCGCCGCCTGGCTGTCCGAACCCGCCAAATCCGGCCTGTCGTAGAGCAGGTAGTTATACAGCGCCATCGGCGCCATCTGTACATAACCTACCTTAATGCTCTCCCTGGCAAAATGTTCCAGCTCCGCGGTCACCACATCGTTTTTGATTGCAAAGATTCCCACCTCCACCTCCGCACTGCCCGGCTCGCTCATCATCTGCCAGTCCCACTGGACCTCGTTTATGTCGAACGGTATCTGCTGGCCCGCCTCAAACTTTACTATCTCCGGTATCCGCTTTTGCTCTACCGGCGGAAGCTTCACAAAACGCGCAAAACTGTTCTGGCTCGGAACCGAAACAATTATATCGTCCCGGCTCAGGTCATTGCCCTCGACGAACGCACGTAAGCTAAGCGCCGTAAGCTCCTCCCGCTCTGCCGCGCTCACTCCCATACCCGTCAGTATCTTGCCGTGCTGAATGTTGTCGAACCCTGTCACCTCCAGCACACCTGACTCATTACTCAGACGAAGCGCCTTGAGCGAATTGTTGCCGATATCTATGGCCCACACCGAACCGAATTTAGCCGTCATTTCAGGCCTCCCGTGTTACCGCTTAAACACAGCCGAACTCTTCAGGCCCCACTTTGCGGCCAATCGCAAAGCGGCGGCCCGTCTTGTAATTCTACACACACTTGTATATTATACCATATCATGCGAACTTTTTCTATAAATACTCTCGGCTGCAAAGTCAACCAGTACGAAGGCCGCCAGATTCATCAATTCCTCACATCCCTCGGCCTCGAACCCGTCCAGCCGCCCGAAATCCCCGACATCGCCGTTATAAACACCTGCTGCGTAACGCAAACCGCCTCTGCAAAGAGCCGCTCCTACATTCACAGGGCTCAAAAACTCGCACCTCACGCTGCCATCCTCATTTGTGGCTGCCTCACCGCCGCCAGCCGGCTCGGCGAGCTAAAATGCCCCGAAAACCATAATATCCACATCGTAAAAGACCGCCGGCACATCGCCAAACGGCTCCAGAAGCTACTCAACTGCACTGCTGAACCCGAAAAGCTCGCCGGCCCGGCAAAAATCAACCCCACCTCCTCTAAAACCCCTATCAGACCAGCAAACCGGCCAAAAATCAAAGATAACAACCCTGCCTTCGCCAATTACCCCATATTACCACAATTAACTCACTTCGCCGGCCATACACGCGCCTTCCTGAAAGTCCAGGATGGCTGCGACCGCTGCTGCTCATACTGTATTATACCGCAAACCCGCCCCTTTGTTCAAAGCGGAACAGTAACAGAATTATTATCGGAAGCTCGTGCCTTCGTCCGCGCCGGACACAGGGAAATCGTCCTCACCGGCGTCAACCTCGGCTCATTCGGCCAGAAGACCACCCGCAGAGAGCGCTGGCCAAACCGGCAAAACCCAAAATTAGCCGAACTGCTCCACGAAATCGCCGGTATCCCGCTCCTGCCACGAATCCGGCTCGGCTCACTCGACCCGGCCGACATCACCGAAAACCTGCTGGACGTATTCGACAAGCACCAAAACATTGTGCCACATCCACCTGTCCATCCAGTCCGCCTCGGATGAGGTTCTTCGCCGAATGGCCAGACAATACACCTCGAGCGAATTGCACGAAAAAATCTCAATACTCAAAGAGCGTCTCGACCGGCCGGCGATTACCGCCGACATCATCGTCGGCTTTCCCGGCGAGACGGAACGGGATTTCCAGCAGACCATCGCCCTGGCGACTTGCGCCGGCTTCGCAAAAATTCACGTTTTCGGCTTCTCGCCTCGGGCCGGCACCGCCGCCGCGGAAATGAAGCCAAAAGTCCCATCGAAAGTCATAAAACAACGCTCGAAAATCCTCCGCGACCTCAGCGACAAATTAGCCGGTCAATTCCGGCAGCAGTTTCTCGGCCAGACCGTCTCCGTCCTCATCGAAAACGATTCACAACCATCAGGCCGATGTGAAAGATACTTTCAGGTCTTCGTCAACGGTTCAGCGGGCCTGCAAAAAAACGACATCGTACAGGCAAAACTGATTCAAAATACCGACAACGGCGCAGTCGCCGTACTGTGCCGGGAAAGCGAGGTGACAAAATGAAACTCAATATCAAGGCATTCGCTCTTACATCAGGACTCATCTGGGGCCTCGGCCTGTTCTGCCTGACCTAGTGGATTATCGCCTTCGAGGGCATCACCGGCGAGCCAACCTTCATAGGCCGGCTTTACAGGGGATACTCCATAACCCCTTTGGGCAGCATCATCGGCCTGGCCTGGGCCTTCTGCGACGCCGGCATAGGCGGAGCAATCTTCGCCTGGCTATACAACGCCCTGGCCGCCAAGATGACCTCCAAACAAAAATAGATGCCCGAATAAAAGCTACGTTGCTTGACCCTGCGGCCTTATCTTCAAAACAAGCTTGTGCAAACCATCGCCTTGCTGTAAGCTCGTGCGGTAAATCCATTTTTTTAAGGAGAACGAAATGGACGTATCACTGTACATCAAACTTTCGCTCGTAATGGGCCTCGAGTATGCAATCTGGGGTGCGTGGATGCCCGTCCTGGCGGCCCGGCTGCTCGGCCCGCTCAAATTCACCGGCAAACAGACCGGCTGGATTTACGCAACGCTGCCGCTGGCCTGCATCGTCTCGCCGCTTGTCGCCGGGCAGCTCGCCGACAAATGGCTTAATGCCGAGTGGATACTCATCGCCTCTCATCTTATAGGCGCCGTGCTGCTGCTGTTCGCCGCCACACGCGAAAAGTTTATGCCTCTGTTAATCGCTATGCTGCTTTGGTCGCTGTTCTTCGCCGGCACGTTGCCCATCGTAAATGCCGTGCTGTTCTCGAAGGTCTCGGATGGTTACTGGATTGGCTGGGTGTTCTTCTGGGCGCCCGCCGCCTGGGCGCTCGTCGGCTACTTTCTCACCGGATTTCGGCAGGTCTTCAAGACCGCAGAGCGGGGCCGGGACTGCCTTTTCCTGGCCGCGGCATTGTCGGTGGTTATGGCTTTCTGCTGTGTGCTGCTGCCAAAAACCCCGCCCGCCGGCACCGGCGGCACGCCCATTCTCGACGCCCTGGCGATGCTCTCGAACCCGAACTTCGCCGTCTTCATCGTCGTCTCGCTCGTCGTCGCCGGCCTTATGCAGTTCTATTTCCTCGGCTCGGCACAGCTTATGATTGACTCCGGCATCGGCGCAAAATACATTTCAGCCATTATGGCCATCGCCCAGGCCTTCCAGGCCGTCGCCACCTTCCTGATAATGCAGCGGCTGATTGATGCGGTGGGTTATAAATGGACACTGGTTATCGGCGCCGGCTGCTGGATGATACTGTACTTCATCTATGTGCTCGGCAAGCCGAAGCCGTTGATTATCGTCTCGCAATCGCTGCACGGCCTGGCATACGTACTGTTTATCATCGTGGGCCAGAAGTATGCAAATTCTCTCGCCCCGGAGAAAATAATAAGCTCCGTACAGGCGATTGTCTTTGTCGCTACGACCGGAATCGGTATGTTCATAGGTACTCATTTCGCCGGTTTCGTTATGGATAAATTCAAAAAACAGGACAAGTTCCAGTGGCGGCCGGTCTTTGCCGTGCCGGCGGTGATAACTCTTGTTTCCGTGCTCGTCCTTGTGCTCTTTCTCAAAAGTTGAAAAGCAAATACGAAAAGCGATAACTTAGAGGAGCAAAAAATGACACGTGTCGGCATAGTCGGCCTTGGGTTTATGGGCAAAATGCACCTGCGGTGCTACAGCGCTCTCGATGACGTTACCGTCGCGGCAATCTGCGACGCCGACGAAAAACGCCTCACCGACACCAAAGGGGCCACCGGCAATATCGATGGCGCCGAAAAACCCATCGACCTGAAACACTTGGCCCTGTACACTAACTTCGACAAAATGCTCACCGAGGAAAAACTCGACGCCGTCTCGATAACGCTGCCCACCTTTATCCACCGCGACTTCACCATAAAGGCGCTCGAGGCGGGTCTCAACGTTCTCTGCGAAAAGCCGATGGCCCTGAACACCGCCCAGTGCGAAGATATGATTTCCGCCGCCAAACAAGCCGGCAAAATCCTCCAGATTGGCCACTGCGTCCGCTTCTGGCCCGAGTACGCAAAGGCAAAACAAATCATCGAATCCGCCGAATATGGCGACGCCGTCGCCTGCTCGTTCAGACGCCTCACATCTCCGCCGACCTGGAGCTGGCAAAACTGGCTAATAAACCCCGACCGGAGCGGCGGAGCGCTTATGGACCTGCACATCCACGACACCGATTTCGTCCAGTACCTTTTCGGCCTGCCGACAGCCGTCCGTTCCGAAGCCATCAAAGGCCAGTCGGGAGGTCTCGACTACGTCGCAACCCAGTACGTCTATCCCGAGCCAAAAGTCGTCGTCGCAGAGGGCGGTTTCGTGAACACGCCAGAGTTTAAGTTCGAGATGAGCTTTAATATAGTGCTCGAAAGAGGCCTGCTCACATACGACTGCACCCGAGAGCCCACCTTCACTCTCTACCCGCTCGAAGGCAAGCCGTTCTCGCCCGAAGTCGAAGCCGGCGACGGCTACTCACTCGAAATAGCCCACTTCGTAAGACAAGTCGAAGGCCAAAACGTTCCCGATATAATAAGACCCGATGATTCGCTCAACGCCGTCAAAATCATTTTAGCCGAAAAACATTCCGCACAGTCCAATAAGGAGGTACCAATCAAATGATTAAATGTAACGGTTGGCCGATAAGCGTCTGTAGCTGGTCTCTCGCAAACGACTTCGATACGCTGCGTTCTCTCGCCGAGCAGACGGGCCCTTTCCTGCTGCACCTTGCCCTGTCTGACGCACTCAAAGGCGGCGGCGAAGATTACCTCGCCGGGGTAAAGGCCGCCGGCCTTGGTATTTCCGCCACTATGATTGACTTTGCACACGAGGATTACTCGACGCTCGATAGTATCAAAATTACCGGCGGTATCGTCCCCGACGAGCACTGGCCCGACGACGAGAAGACCGTCCTCGCCGCCATCGACCTCACCGAAAAGCTCGGCGTCAAATTTCTCTCGCTGCACTTCGGCTTTATCGACCCGGATAACCCGGCCGCCGAAAGCAAACTTGCCGAGCGAACCGGAACAATCGCCGACTACGCCGGGCAAAGAAATATAACCATCCTTATGGAAACGGGCCAGGAAACCGCCGGGCAGCTTAAACACTTCCTCGAAACGCTGAATCACCCCGCCCTGGCCGTCAACTTCGACCCCGCAAATATGCTCCTCTACGACAAGGGCGACCCCATCGAGGCGGTCAAAACACTCGCCCGCTGGATAAAACACGTCCACATTAAGGACGCAACCCGCACACAAACACCCGGCACCTGGGGCGCCGAGGTGCCCTGGTCCGCCGGCCAGGTCAACACCGCCGAATTCCTGAATGCCCTGAAACAAATCGGCTACACCGGCGCACTTGCCGTCGAACGTGAAGCCGGCGACAACCGGCTCGAAGATATCAAATCCGCAATCGAAAAACTAAAAAACTTCGCTGAATGAAAGGATTCAACTGAAAATGCCGGAGAAATTCGAAGTCGTAAGATTGGTAGAAGACGAACGCCGAGTCGCATCGACCCTCTCAGGCGTATCGAGGCACTGGCAGGGCAATAAAGAGTCCTTCCTCTTCGTCGGCCCGCACGACGACGACATCGTCATCGGCGCCGGCCTGCTCATCCAGCTTGCTGTCTCCGAAAATGTCCCCGTCCACATTCTTATTACGACCGACGGCTCTATGGGCTATTGCTCGCCGGAAGAAAAAGACTCAATCGCAGAAATCAGACGGAAAGAAACTTATCAATGCTATCAGTCGCTCGGCGTGCCTAAAGAAAACATCATCTGGCTCGGTTACCCCGACTGCCGGCTGAACTACTACCGCGGAAGAAGACCAGCCGGGGAAACCGACGCCGCCGCTATCGAAGGTTTCGCCGGCCTGCAGAACTCCTTCACCTATCACATCAGAAAAACAAGACCCACCCAGTGCTTTATCCCCACCTCGAACGACCTGCACCCCGACCACAAAATCGTCCACGAGGAGCTGCTTATTTCTCTCTTCCACGCCGCCGGTGCAATCTGGCCGGAACTTGGCACGCCGATAGAAAGGATTCCTTACGTCCACGAAATCGCCTGCTACTGTAACTTCCCCGAACCGCCGCACCTGCAAATCAACACCTCGCCGGATTTGCTCGCCAAAAAACTCGACGCCGTCCTCGCATTCAAATCACAACGTCAAATCGAGGCCGAAATCAAAGTCATGAAAAACGCAGGCCCCGTCGAATACATCCGCGACCTCGGCTTCCACCTCTACTCGCCGGACCTCTACACCGAGATGTTCAAACCGAAGTGACAAATACCTGAATTGTTTAAAAAGGCAAATGCCGTCTCGCTCGTATATTTAGCCCCACGTTTCACGTGGGGTTCTCTTCGCCCGCCCCGGCCCCTGTCGGCGGACACCGTTCAGTCATGGTCTTCGATGTGAATCCGCACGTTGTCTCGATATCTCTGCTCACCGTGTTGCATCGCCTTATCTATTCGCCGCTGCGACCACCAGATTTTTATCGCCGTCGCTCCGCAGCCGACGCCGGCAAGTATAAACAGTCCCGCCGCTAAAAGCGCAAATAAATCCCGCAAGACAAACACCAAAAACCCGAATCCAATCAGCAGCAGGCCTGTGACAAACAGCCCCTTCGCAAAGTTGTGCGACGCCTGAGACAGCATATTGCTGTACAATCGAAAACTCATATCAAAACCCTTTGCCGCTAAAGAAAAAAACGGGCCCCTTAACAGGGCCCGCCTTCGGTCGTTTTCGTTAGTACATTCCACCTCCGCCGGGCGGCATCGGCGGTGCCTCCTTCTTCTGGGGTATTTCGCTGACTATCGCATCCGTCGTCAACAGAAGCGAGGCGATTGACGCTCCGTTCTGCAGCGCCGCACGCTCGACCTTCGTCGGCACAATCACGCCGAACTTTATCATGTCCCCGTATTCTTTACGCATCGCATCGTAGCCGAAGTTCTTGTCCTTGCTCTCGATTACCTTCTGAGCCACAATCGACCCGTCCAGGCCGGCGTTGACCGCAATTTGCTTGATGGGTGCCACGACCGCCCGCCGGACTATATCGAGCCCTATCTTTTCGTCGCCGCTCGCCTTGACCTTGTCAAGCGCACCAATCGCCCGGAGCATCGACACGCCGCCGCCCGGCAGAATCCCTTCCTCGACCGCCGCCCTGCAAGCGTGAAGCGCATCCTCGACCCGTGCCTTTTTTTCCTTCATCTCCGCCTCGGTCGCCGCCCCGACATTCACCTGGGCCACGCCGCCGGCAAGCTTCGCCAATCGCTCCTGCAGCTTCTCGATGTCGTAATCGCTCGTGCTCTTGTCTATCTCGTTCTTGATTTGTTCGATTCTGCCCTTGATGTCGGCCGTCTTGCCGCCGCCCTCGATAATCGTTGTCGTATCCTTGTCGATAGTGACGCGCTTCGCCCGGCCGAGCACGCTCAGCTCGATGTTTTCGAGCTGCAGACCCAAATCCTCGAAAATCGCCTGCCCGCCCGTCAGCACCGCAATATCGCTCAACAGCGCCTTTCTCCTGTCGCCGAAACCCGGCGCCTTCACCGCCGCACACTGCAGAATCCCGCGAAGCTTGTTCACCACCAACGTCGCAAGGGCCTCGCCCTCGACGTCCTCGGCGATTATCAGCAGCGCCCTGCCCTGCTTGGCCACCTTCTCAAGAAGCGGCACCAGCGACTTGACCGCACTTATTTTCTTTTCATGAATCAGGACGTACGGCTTGTCTAATACAACCGTCATATTCTCGACGTTGTTGATAAAGTGAGGGCTCAAATAACCCTTATCGAACTGCATCCCCTCGACCAATTCGACCACCGTCTCAAGTGACTGGCCTTCCTCGACCGTTATAACGCCGTCTTTACCCACCTTCTCCATCGCCTCGGCTAACTTCCTGCCTATCTCGGCGTCCTGGTTCGCCGAGCAGGTCGCGACCTGCTCTATCTGCTTGGCGGACGCCACCGGAAGCGCCAGCTCGTAAAGCTCATCCACTAATTTGTCCACCGCCTTGTCGATGCCGCGTTTCACCGCCATCGCATTGGCGCCGGCCGTGACGTTCTTCAGACCCTCCTCGAATATCGACTCTGCCAGTATCGTCGCCGTTGTCGTCCCGTCGCCCGCCACGCTCGACGTCTTGCTCGCCACCTCCTTGACCATCTGGGCGCCCATATTCTCGTACGAATCCTCTAATTCAATCTCCTTGGCCACCGTAACGCCGTCCTTCGTCACCGTCGGCGAGCCGAACGACTTCTCTAAAATAACATTACGCCCGCAGGGCCCCAACGTTATCTTCACCGCACTCGCAAGTTTATTCACGCCTTCACGAATGGCCGCACGTGCCTCTGTACCAAATGCTATCTTTTTAGCTGCCATATTATTTCTTCTCCTTCAAGATTTCGCCTCAATTATCAATCATCACTAATCAATAATCATTTACTTTTCTATCACCGCCATTATATCCGACTCGTTCATAATCATGTACTCTTTACCATCTATCTTAACATCGGTGCCTGCGTAACTCGTAAAGAGCACCACATCCCCCTTTTTGATTTGCGGCTTCTGCCTGCTGCCGTCATCCAGCGTCTTGCCCTCGCCGACCGCCATAATCTTGCCGCGCTGTGGTTTTTCCTTCGCAGTGTCCGGCAGGACTATTCCACCGGCCGTCTTGTTCTGGGCCTCCACCCGCTGCACGAGCACCCTGTCCGCCAATGGTCGAATCTTCATTTTCTCTTTACTCCTTTCAAAAAGCTCAAATACGTTTATCTGTTCTTCTTTGCTTATACTGAAAACAAATCACTCGCATATCGTTTGACGAAAAGCCGGTCTAACTGCTCCCGTAATATCCCGACATCGACCGGCTTGCCGATAACACTGAAAACCTCAAGCCGAAGCGCCTCGGCAAGAACCGCATCCGGCACCTCGGTCGCCAGCAAGATGCACGGCACCTGCGGATACTCCAACCGTATCACCCTTACCGTTGCCAGCCCGCCCGCCGCCGAGTCCATATCCACGATAGTCGTCTGAACCCGCCGCTGATGCAGTATGTTGACAAACTCGTTCGTATCCTGCGCCACTAACAGGTTCACTCCGCGCGGCACAAACAATTCACGAAGCACAGCGGGCCAGCACCAGTTGGCCCCACTGGCTAACACGTTCACCTCACCGGATTCTGCAAATGCCGCCACCATAGCCCTAATCAATCTGCAAACCTTGTGCCAACACAGCTCCGGCCAAAATCCACAAGCGCAACTCCCGCTAAAATAAGACCTTACAGCAAATGCCCCCCGAACCCGCCGTCTGCCAGTTCGCGCCGCAGCCCCCCGGTCGCCCTGCCAACTCGGCAGATACCCCGCCGCCCGGACATTACTGTTTAGCCCCGTGTATTTTGCCCATTTTAACGCCAAACCCGCGTTTTCCACCCAAAAACAACACCGCCCTCGCCCAAAATTTCCAAAATTCCCCCATATCTGTAATCTACCCTTATAATCCGCCGAAGCCAAAATCCACCCCTCGGGATGGCTATGCCATTATTTGATAATATGTTCTGTATCGGCAAAAAATAACTTGACTTCTGCCGCAGGGGCTGGTAAAGTTAGGTTTGTCAATGTGGAGAAGAATTTGGTGAGGAGTGGTATGCGAACTTATGCATTCCAGGTCGAATCACGCCAAAAGCAAGTCATTCCGCAGATGTATCCTCCCTATCAACGACATCCGTCGTCTCTGCCCAGC
>CAZPDW010000024.1:0-19332 GCA_964585535.1 uncultured Pirellulales bacterium | reverse complement strand
GCCTTTTCCCTTGGCCTGGCAATCGGGCCTGAAAGGGTCGTTCAGTTCTTCGAGCAGATAAATTTCGGGCCTTTTGATTTGGCTCGCAGGGCGCAGCAGGCACTGGAGCTTTACCAGAAATACGACTTCTGGGCGATTTCCATATCCGCATTGACGCCTGTGCCTTATATGATTTTTAGCTGGGTCGGGGGAATGGCCAACGTCTCGCTTATTAAGTTTGTTACAATAAGCCTGATTTTCCGCACGATGCGTTTCGGCGGCGAGGCGCTGCTGTTCTATTTCTTCGGCGAAAGGGCAAAGCGCCTCATAGAAAAGTATTTCAACACGGCAACTGTCGTTGTTATCATATTGTTGGCTTTGGTTGTGTATGCCGTCAAACAGTTGGGTCATTTGTTTGCGGGCTGAGAGATGAACGAGTCGCAGAAACAGGCGTTGTTGAAGGTCGCCCGTGACACCGTCGAGGCGGTGATTACGGCAAAGCCGCTGCCTAAGGTCGAGGCCGACGACCCGGAGATGAACGCCAAGTGCGGCTGCTTCGTCACGTTGAAAAATCACGAGCAGCTCCGCGGCTGTATAGGCCAGTTCGTCTCCGACAGGCCCTTAATCGAGCTTATCGTCGAGATGGCGGAGTCTTCTGCAACAAGAGACCCGCGGTTTTTAGCCGACCCGATAACCGCCGATGAGCTGGGCGATTTGGATATTGAAATTTCCGTCCTGTCGCCCTTGAAGAAAACCAGCGACCCGTTGAGCCTGCGTCTGGGCGTTGACGGTATTTACATAAAGCGAGGGCCTCTGTCGGGCTGCTTCCTGCCGCAGGTGGCCACCGAGACCGGCTGGGACGCCGAGCAGTTCCTCTCGTACTGCTGCTCACACAAGGCGGGCCTGGACGCCGACGCCTGGAAAGACCCAAAAACAGAAGTCTATCTGTTCACCGCAGACGTCTTCGGCGCACCTTTCAAAGAAATCATCTGATGCGCACTTTAGGAGGAACAAGTCTCTTGCCGATGGCGACCCACAGGCAAAGGATGCTGAAGGCCTTTTCGTTTGATAATCCGGACAAGCTGCCTATCTACTATCATCCGAGCATGGCGGGGTTGTACGTCCACGGGCAAAAGCTGGCGGATTTGTTCAACGCGTACCCACCCGACAATTACGCTGACTTCGATAAGATTCCCCAGCCGCCCGCCGATGCCTTCGATGCCGACGGCTCGTACCACGAGTTTGTAACGGATGAGTGGGGTGTCGAGTGGGAATATCGCATTTTCGGCATAGCAGGCCATCCCCGAAAGTGCCCTCTCGCCGACTGGGCCAACCTCGAAAGCTATGAACTGCCAGCCTTACCCGAGGTTGACAAGAGCGAGGTGGCTCGGGTGCGGGGCGAGTATCTGGTTTGGGCGCCGCTTTGGGTTTCGATATTCGAAAAAATCAGTGCTCTGAGACCATTCGAGGACGTGCTTATGGACCTGCACTGTGGCGACTCGAACATGGTTGCGCTGGTTGAGAAGATTTGTGACTGGCACAGGCGGTCGATAGACGTCTGTATCGACGCAGGGTATGACGTTTTTCTGCTTGCTGATGACTGGGGGACACAGCAGGGGCTTTTCTTGGCACCGGAGTTCTTTCGCAGTTTCTTTAAGCCGCGTATCGCAGAGCTTATCGGCGAAATACACAAGGCGGGTCGGCTGGTTGTTTATCATTCGTGCGGGGCGGTCGAGCCGCTCTTCGAAGACCTCGTGGAAATAGGAATAGACGGCCTCTGGCATCAGAGCAATCTCTACGAGCCGCAGGCGTTTGCCGAAAAGGCGGCCGAGGCAAAAGTCCTGCTTTATGTGCATTTGGACCGGCAGAACCTAATCCCCCTCGGCTCACCTGCCGAGATAAGAGATGCCGTCAAACAATACGCCGAAATACACAAGGCCCTGGGCGGCGGAGCGATTCTGTATGCGGAAATCGAAAATGATGCGCCGTTCGAGAACGTAGAGGCAATGATAAAGGCGATGAACCAATACCGTTGAATTTGTTTTTTTGGGAATCCTGACAGCCCCGTTGCGGGCCGATGAAAACCGGGGATATGATGAAAACAATAGCTGCTGAAAAGATACTTTTTCTTGCTTCGATAGTCATAATCGTGCTAATCTGTGGCTGTGACACCGGCAACGTCACAAAATCTCCGGGCAAAGACGGCCCAATCGATACGCCCGCCGGGATGATTGCGTATCTAAAGGGCCTGAACCTGCCGGCGTTGAAATCGGTTGACCTCTGGCAAAACGACTACGGGCCCGGGCTAAAGCTCACCACCGCTCACTATGAGATTTTCACAACGCTGCTCGAACCGCTTATGCTTTCGCAGGTGCCCGGCTTTGTCGAATCGGCCTATCGCGGCTACCAGAAACAGCTTCCCTCGCCCGTTCAGACCACCACCAGATTCACTGTCTATCTCTTCGCAGAGCGCCGGCAGTGGGATGCCTTTACAATCCACTTCGCCGGCAGCCAGGCGCCCGTTTATATGAAGATAAAGAAAGGCGCTTATATGCTTAAAGGCGCATGCGTGGCATACAATATCGGCATCGAGCGCACCTTCAGCGTCATCGGCCACGAGGGCTGGCATCAATTCTCAAGTAAACACTTCAGCTTCCGGCTACCAAGCTGGCTCGACGAAGGTATCGCTATGCTCTTCGAGGCCCACGCCTACGACAGGGGCTTTTTCTACTTCGAGCCTGCAAAAAACCTCAACCGTCTGGCAACACTCAGGAAAACCCTCCAGGAAAACAAAATAATCCCGCTTCGCCGGCTCGTCTCGATGAACCCCGGCGAGGCGATCCTCGAGAGCGACGATGCCGTCGGGGCCTTTTACAGCCAGTCATACGCCCTTGCAAGATTCCTGCGCGAAGACGATTACGGCCGGTGGCTTCCAAACTACCACCGGCTGATGCAGGACGGCCTGGAAGGCAAATGGCCGCTGAGCGATACCGGCAGGAGAATCGCCGCCGACAGAAATGTCCCTATGACCGTCCGGCTGAACAGGGCGTTCGGCCTGGGCCTGTTCAAAAAATATGTCGGCAACGATTTTGAAGACATCGAGCGCCAGTACATCCGTTTCTGCAGAAAAATCGTCTATCACATACGACTTGCGAAGTAGGGGCGAGGCAATGGCAGGGTCGAGGCGACGGCTGATTTTGGCATCTGCATCGCCGCGTCGGCGGCAGTTGCTTGCCGATGCCGGCTATGAATTTGACGTTGTCGCTTGCGATATTGACGAATCATCCTTTTCCACCGAGGGTCTGACCCCGCGTCAGCTTGCCGAGCGGCTTGCCCTTGCCAAGGCCAAGAATGTGGCCGGGCGATACCCATCTTGTCTCGTCATAGGCGCCGATACGGTAGTCGATTTCGACGGCCGGCTTATCGGCAAGCCCGCCGACGCTGCCGAGGCAGAAACGATAACAAGAAAGCTTTTCAGCAAGCCGCACAAAGTCATTACCGCAGTCGCTTTAGTCAGAGAAAGTGACAGTGTCGAAATAGTTGATAGTGACAGCACAACCGTTTATCCGAAAAAGATGACGGATGAGCAGATTGCCGCTCATATAGCCGGCGGGAGCTGGCGCGGCAAGGCCGGGGCGTACGCAATTCGCGAGCATGGCGATGAGTTTGTCGAGCGAATCGAGGGCAGCTTGACCAACGTTATGGGCCTGCCTATGGAACTATTAAAACGCCTGATGACATCCATCCCCTGAAAACCGTCCAATCCCTCAGGGGACCTATTATCTCATCCGGGCCGAAAGCTCGTCCTGTCAACTTGGCCGACAAAAAACCCACAGTGCCAAAATTGGCATTCTCACAGGGCAAAATCAAGGCCCCAAAACCTGATTTTCAGCAATTTGTCCTCGACCCAAGTGCTGTAAAGACAGGTACTTACACAAAGTTGGTCGTTTTAGACCACCACAGAGGCCATTACTGGTATCGCGTTTGCTGTTTAATACTGATTAGGCAGAAAAAGACAAAATAGCTGTTTTGATAAGGAGAAACGTAACTATGGCAGTAAAAGAACTGGCATTCGAATCCGATGCACGGTCGGGGCTTCTGGCCGGCGTCGAGAAGCTCGCCGCCGCGGTCAAATCCACTTTAGGGCCGAGAGGTCGAAACGCTATCATCGACAAGAGCTGGGGCGGGCCTTCGGTCACAAAGGACGGCGTTACCGTCGCCGAGGAGATTGAGCTTGTCGATAAGAATGAAAATCTCGGCGCAAAACTCGTCCGCGAGGCCGCAAGCAAGACCTCGAAAATCGCTGGCGACGGCACCACAACAGCCACCATCCTGACGGAGGCGATGTTCAAGGAGGCCTTTCGCAACCTCGCCGCCGGCGCCGACGCTATGGCGCTGAAGCGAGGTATGCAGCGGGCCGCCAAAGCGGTGGCTGAAAAGCTGGTAAAACTCGCCAGCCCCATCGACATCACCGAGAAAAACGACGTCATCAACATCGCCGCCGTCTCTGCCAACAACGACGTCGAAATCGGCAAAATTATGGCAGACGCCTTCCAACGGGTCGGCAAAGACGGCGTCATCACCGTCGAAGAGGGCAAGGGGCTGAAAACCACCGTCGATTTCGTCGAGGGTATGCAGTTCGACCGCGGGTATCTGTCGCCGCACTTCGTCACCGACAACAAGAATATGACCTGCGAGCTTGAAAAGCCCTTTATTCTCGTCTATGAGGATAAAATCAGTTCTGTCGCCAAGCTCGTTCCGCTGCTTGAGAAAATCGCACAGGCAAAACGCCCGCTGCTCATTATTGCCGAAGACGTCGAGAGCGAAGCGCTGGCAACGCTTGTCGTCAACAAGCTCCGCGGCGTCCTGCAGTGTGCAGCCGTCAAGGCGCCCGGCTACGGCGACAGACGCAAGGCAATGCTGCAGGATATCGCCATTCTCACGGGCGCCGAGCCGATTTTCAAAGACCTCGGCATCGAGATGGAAAGCATTTCCGTCAAGCAGCTCGGCCAGGCGAAAAAAGTTACTATCGACAATGACAACACAATCATCATCGAAGGCGCCGGCGGTGACGGTGCCATAAAGGGCAGAATCAAACAAATCCAGACCGAAATCGAGAGCAACACAAGCGATTACGACCGGGAAAAACTCCAGGAACGTTTAGCAAAGCTCACCGGCGGCGTCGCCCAAATCAACGTCGGAGCTGCCAGCGAAGCGGAAATGAAGGAGAAGAAGGCCCGCATCGAAGACGCACTGCACGCGACCCGGGCCGCCATTGAAGAAGGTATCGTCCCCGGTGGCGGCGTGGCCCTCATTCGCTGTATCGGCGCCGTCAACAAGCTCAAACTCGACGGCGATGAGAAGACCGGCGCCGAAATTGTCGCAAAATCACTCTCTACGCCCTGCTACTGGATTGCAGCCAATGCCGGTGCCATCGGAAATCTCGTCGTCAACAAAGTGGCGCAGGGCAAAGACGCCTTCGGTTATAACGCAAACACCGACACCTACGAAGATTTGCTCGAAGCCGGCGTCATCGACCCCGTCAAGGTCACGCGAATCGCCCTGCAAAACGCCGTCAGTGTTGCCGGTCTGCTGCTCACAACCGATTGTCTCGTCACTGAAAAGCCAACAGAAAAACAAGAAATGCCTCCAGGCGGCCCCGGCGGTATGCCCCCAGGAGGCGGTATGGGTGGAATGGGCGGTATGGGCGGAATGGGCGGTATGATGTAATGAAGGGGCCAAGGCCGTGAAAACCAGAATGCTAAACCGCATCTTTAATATCGTTATGTGCTTGTTGGTTGTACTGATGCCGGGCATTTGCGCACAGGCCGCCGACGGAGCCGGCACGAAAACGCCGGCGCTTTCCAGAGACCAGCGGATGGGCTGGTGGCGGGATGCCCGCTTCGGAATGTTCATTCACTGGGGACTCTACGCAATACCCGCCGGTCAATGGCACGAGCAAAAAATCAAAGGCGTCGGCGAATGGATTATGAACAACGCTCATATCCCCGTCAGCGAGTACGAACAGCTTGCCGGGCAATTCAACCCCGTCAAATTCGATGCCGACCGCTGGGTCGAGATTGCAAAAAATGCGGGTATGAAATACATCGTCATTACCAGCAAACATCACGATGGTTTCTGCCTCTGGGATTCAAAAGTCAGCAAATATGACGTCATCGATGCAACGCCCTTCGGCAGGGATATCCTCGCGGAGCTGTCCCGCGCCTGCAAGGCCGGCGGCATCCGGCTGTGTTTCTACCACTCGATAATGGACTGGCACCACCCGGACGCCCAGGCGCCGTTCTACCCGAGGTACAACGACACCAATCGCTCGAATCCCAACTTCGCCCGCTACGTTGAGAAATACATGAAGCCCCAGCTCAAAGAGCTAATCACAAACTATGGCCCGCTCGGGGTTATGTGGTTCGACGGCGAGTGGATTAGAGAATGGACGGGCGAGCTCGGCTGGCAAACCTATAACTACGTCCTGTCACTCCAGCCGGACATTATCGTCAACAATCGCGTCGGTAAAGGACGCAAGGGTATGCAGGGTCTGGATAAGGCCGGTAAATTCGCCGGCGACTTCGGCACTCCCGAGCAACAAATCCCGCCAGCCGGCCTGGGCGGCATCGACTGGGAAACCTGTATGACGATGAACGACACCTGGGGCTACAAATCTTACGACAATAACTTCAAGTCAAGTGAAGAGCTTATCCGAAAGCTCGTCGATATTGCCGGCAAGGGCGGCAACTTCCTGCTCAACGTCGGCCCTACCGCCGAAGGCCTCATCCCACAGCCAAGCGTCGAACGCCTGACGGCTATGGGTAAATGGATGAAGCTAAACTCAGAAAGCATCTACGGAACCACCGCCAGTCCTATCGGCAAACCCGGCTGGGGACGGTGCACCGCAAAGGCCAATCGGCTCTACCTGCACGTCTTCGACTGGCCCACCGACGGAAAGCTCGTCGTCGCCGACCTGAACTCCAAAGTTAAAGGAGCATACCTGCTCGCCGACAAAAGCCGAACCGCCCTGGCTGTACAGCGGGACAGTAACGCCGTTACCGTCGCCGTACCCTTAAAACCAACCGACGAAATCGACACGGTGGTGGTTCTGAAAATACAAGATTAGACAGGCACTAAGGAAACAGTGAAATGAAAATGGACAGACGCGACTTTCTGGCCGGTATGGGAATGGGCGGTATCACAGCCGCCTTGGGTACCGGTCCAGCCGGGTTATCGCTCATCTCGCAGGCCCGCGCCGACGATGTGCCCCTATCGCTTGACCCCGCCGCTCAGCTCGAAAGCCCCCGAAATATTCGGCTCAACATCAGGCCCGTAATGACAAACATCATCCACTCCGACTCCTGGGAGGGGCCCTGCCGATGGAAAGCCGCCGGCCCGGCCGAGGAAAAAGCCAACGCCGAACGAACCTTCCATAACTGGGTCAGCAATATAACCAGCGGCAAAATTAACGCCGGCACCGCCAACCTCCTCAAGCCGGTCCACATCACATTCTCCGAGGATTTCCACATCCCCGAAACAGAATTGGCAAAACTCAGAACCGACATCGACAATACCGACGCATTCTTCATCGCTCCCTGGGGCTCGTCTGTCGCATCCTTCGACCTGGCAAGCACGTTCAATAAGCCCATCCTTATCACCGGGCTCGGCTGCCGCCAGGTGGACATCACCGCCTATACCCGCAGCAAAGGGTTCGAGGCCTACGCCTGCACCGACTACGACCGGCTAAACGAAACCATCGGCTCGCTTCTCGCCCGAAAGGTATTTCGTCAAACGCGAGTTCTGTTCCCAACCGACCGGGGCCTGCCCGCAGTCGCATCCATTACCAGCGTCAACGACCTCGATGACCTCGCCGGCAGAGTTGGTGTCGCCATCGAAACCATTTCGTACAAAACCCTTGCCGACGAAATGAAACGGGTGACAGCCGACAGGGCTGAGAGGCAAAAAGCCCAGGCGCTCGCCGACAAGCTCATTCAAGACGCCGAACAGACCCTTCTCGACAGAAAGTACGTCGTCAGCAGCGTCCAGTTTTACCAGGCGATAACAAACCTGATGCACACCCACAACTGCAATGCCTTTACAATAGAATGTTTCGAGTTTTGTTCAAGCCGACTGCCCGAACAGTGGAAGATTACGCCGTGCCTGGTGCATACGCTCCTTAAAGACCGGGGTTTTGCCTCCTCCTGCGAAGCCGACCTGGGCGCGCTTCTGGCAATGCGCATGCTGATGTCACTATCGCAAAAGTCGTCTCACATGGGTAATGCCGACCTCGCTCAAGACGGCGATTTCAGCATCAACCACAGTGTCCCCGGCCTGAAAATGAACGGCTACGATAAGCCCTCCCTGCCCTACAAGCTGGGACACTTTACAGAATCCGGATGGGGGACAAAGTTTGTGGTCGATTTTATCGAAAACAATGAATCCGCCGTCACCGTGGCGCGGGTGAACCCGGCCGCGACAAAGGTCCTTGTGCTCCGCGGTCGGCTTGTCGGCTCCGCCGGCTGGGAGCAGGACATCATCGGATGTTCCGTCAAGGCGTTCATCAGGCCGCCCAAAGGCAAGAGCGAAGAATTTCTTGAAAAACGAACCGACTACGGCAACCACCTGCCTTGGGTCTATGGCGACTACACAAAGCAAATGAAACTGCTGGGCCAGATGCTCGGCCTTACCGTTGAAGCGATAAGTTAAGCGCTCGAATACCCTGAAAGTCAATAAGAGCAGTAAAACAGAGAACAAAGATAATAAGGAGAAGATTTATGAAACTCAAACCCCTCGATGACAGAACCGTCATAAAACAGTTGGAAGCCGAAGAAAAGACGGCGGGCGGCATTATCCTGCCGGACAGCGCCAAAGAAAAACCCCAGATGGGTAAAGTCGTCGCCGTCGGACCCGGCAAACTTACCGACGACGGGAAAAGAACCAAAATGACCGTCAAAAAAGGCGACAAGGTCATCTACGCTAAATACATCGGCAACGATGTCGAAATCGACGGCGATAAATACGTCATCCTCAGTGAACACGACATCCTCGGTATAGTCGAAAAGTAATTGAACGAAAACATAACGCAATATCCGATTGTGAGAGGCAAAAAAAATGGCAAAACAAATGATGTTTGACGACGTGGCACGAACCCACCTCAGAGAAGGTCTGAGCCAACTGGCCGACGCCGTTAAGGTAACGCTCGGGCCTACAGGCAAAAACGTTATCCTGCAAAAAAGCTGGGGCTCGCCAAAAGTTACCAAGGACGGCGTTTCGGTAAGCAAGGAAATCGAGCTGCCGGAACCCTTCAAAAATATGGGTGCTAAAATGGTCAACCAGGTCGCCAGCAAGACCTCCGACATTGTCGGCGACGGCACGACGACATCGACCGTCCTGGCAGAGGCAATCTATACCGAAGGGCTAAGGCACGTTATCGTCGGCGCAAATCCCACCGCCATTCAACGCGGCATAGCCAGGGCCGTCGATGTCGCCGCCGGCTTTATCAAATCGGTCAGCGTCCCCGTCAAGGGCCATGACGACATCGCAAAAGTCGCCGCCATCAGCGCCAACAACGACCGCAGCGTGGGCGAGACCTTGGCCGACGCCATCGACGAGGTCGGCAAAGAAGGCGTCATCGAAGTCGAAGAAGGCAAGGGTATGGAAAATGAGCTTACCGTTGTCGAAGGCATGCAGCTGGACCGCGGATACCTCTCGCCATACTTTATGACCAACGCCGATACGCTCGAGGCGGTCCTGGAAGACGCCTACATCCTCCTTCACGAAAAGAAAATATCCAGCGTGCGCGACCTTATTCCGCTTCTCGAAAAAATCGCCGGCGTCGCCAGGCCTCTGCTTATCGTAGCCGAAGACGTCGAAGGCGAGGCGCTGGCCGCCCTCGTAATCAACCGCCTCCAGGGCGTCCTCAAGGTCTGTGCGATAAAGGCGCCCGGCTTCGGCGACAGGCGAAAGGCAATGCTCGCCGATATGGCGGTTCTCACCGGCGGCCAGGTCATCACCGAGGATTTGGGTATCAAGCTCGAAAGCATTGAGCTTTCACAGCTCGGCCAGGCAAAGAAAATCGTCATCGACAAGGATACCACGACAATAATCGAAGGCGCCGGCAAAAAGAAGGACATCAACACCAGGTGCGAGCAGATTCGAGCCCAGATTGAAAAGACGACCAGCGACTACGACCGCGAAAAACTCCAGGAACGACTCGCCAAGCTCACCGGCGGCGTCGCCGTCATCAAGGCCGGTGCGGCGACCGAGGCCGAGATGAAAGAAAAAAAGGACCTGCTCAATAACGCCCTGCACGCAACGAGGGCGGCTACCGAAGAAGGCATAATCGCCGGCGGCGGGGTCGTCTTCCTGCGGGCTATCCCTGAGGTTCAAAAGGCCAGGGCAAAGGCGAAAGGCGAAGAAAAAATCGGCTTCGACATTATATGCCGGGCCCTCAAAGAGCCGACCATGCAAATCGTTAATAACTCCGGCGAAATGGGCGACGTCGTTGTCGCCGAGCTGCTCGAACGGCTGGGTAAGGAAAAGAACCTCGGATACAACGCCAACACGGGTAAGTTTGTCGATATGTTCAAGGCCGGTATCATCGACCCCGCCAAGGTCGCCAGAACCGCACTCGAAACAGCCGCTTCGGTCTCGGGGTTGATGCTGACTACAAACGTGCTGATAACCGACTTAAAGGATAAGGATGAAGAGCCAATCCCCGGCTCGGTAAGATAATTTGTATATCGTCATTCGTATCTCGTATTTCGAGCAGGGCAATCTGATGGGTATTCAAACGTACAGAGATTTGGACATCTGGAAAAAGGGGGTCGAGGTAGTGCTCGAAATATACGGGGTTACCAGGCATTTCCCAAAAGAAGAATCGTACGGACTTATCGCCCAAATGAGACGCTCGGCAATCTCGATTCCATCGAATGTAGCTGAAGGCTTCAGGCGGTTCCACAATAAGGAGTACAAGCAGTTCCTCTACATATCTTCAGGTAGCTGTGGCGAACTCGAAACACAGGTGACAATAGCAAGAAAGCTGAACTACATCGATGGAACACAAGAGGCGAATCTTCTTGAAAAACTTGACCATACAGGACGAATGATGGCAAACCTTATAAAGAAACTCTGACCCCCCTCTGGGCTACGAAATACGATATGCGATATACTAAATACGAGTACTATGGCCAAACGAGACTACTATGAAGTTCTGGGCGTCGGCAAAAACGCCTCGCCCGATGATGTCAAACGCGCATACCGGCGCCTGGCGATAAAGTACCATCCCGACAAGAACCCGGACAGCAAGGCCGAGGCGGAGGCAAAGTTCAAAGAGTGCGCCGAGGCATACGAAGTCCTGTCCGACCCGGAAAAAAGAAAACGCTACGACCAGTTCGGACACGAGGGCCTGCGCGGTATGGGTATGCGCGACTATACCCACATGCGCTGGCAGGACATCTCCAGCGTCTTCGACGACATCTTTGGCGGCATGGGCGGCTTCGGCGACCTCTTCGGCAGGGCCGGCGGCAGAACCTCCAGACGCACAGGTCCCGCCCGCGGCTACGACCTCGAAACCACCGTTGACCTTACCCTTAATGAAATCGCAAAAGGCGCCGAAAAGACCATCGAGTTCACCCGCCAGGACATATGCTCCGAATGCTCCGGCTCCGGCTCCGCCAGGGGCTCGGGTCCGAGCAAATGCCCCGTCTGCGGCGGTTCAGGACAGGTTGCCCGCGGCGGCGGCTTCTTCCAGATGGTCTCTACCTGCCCCCAGTGCCGCGGCTCAGGACGAGTCATCACTAACCCCTGTAAGAAATGCCGCGGCTCCGGACATGTCCCCAAAAAACGTGTCGTAAATGTCAAAATCCCCGCAGGTGTTCACGAGGGCCAGGGCGTCAGGGTCGCTCGCGAAGGCGAGCCGGGACGCAACGGCGGCCCCAGAGGCGACCTCTATTGCTACGTCAGAATAAAACCTCACGAGTTCCTCGAACGAGATGGAAACGACATCATCGCCGTCGTCCCCGTCAGCTTCACCCAGGCCGCTCTCGGCGCTACAATCAATGTCCCCTCGCTGAACGGCACAAAACAGCTCAAAATCCCGCCTGCTACCCAGTACGGCTCCGTATTCAGAATAAAAGGACAGGGCCTGCCCGACATTCGCTCTCGCCGTACAGGCGACCAGCTCGTACAAATCATCGTCGAAACACCTGCAAAGCTCAATAAAAGGCAGGAAGAGCTTCTGCGCGAATTCGCCAAAACCGAAAACAAAAGCGTCTCGCCAAAGACGCAGGGATTCATTGAAAAATTAAAGAAGTATTTCGGCAACAACCCATGAAAGATAAACCCGAGAAAAAAACCGCGGTCAAAACCAGAGCTAAGCTGGAACAACTACAGCAGCAAATCGACCGGCTCCAAAAGGAAAAGGACGAGCTGTTTGCAAAACTTCAGCGAATCGGCGCCGACTACGACAACTTCCAGAAACGCTCCTCCAGGCAGCTTGCCGACTCGCTCGCATACGAAAAGGAAACGCTCATCAAAACCATTCTGCCGGCCCTCGATAACTTCGAGCACACCCTCGCAAACGCCGACAAGTCCGAGAGCGTTGACGTCCTCGCCAAAGGCGTCAAAATCATCTACGACCAGCTCCTTTCCATCTTGAAATCGCACGGCGTCGAGCAGATAGAGGCCGCAGGCGAACTATTCGACCCCGCCCGCCACGAGGCAATGCTGCAAAAAACACAGCAGGACAAAGAAGACGGCGTCGTCCTCGAAGAATACCAAAAGGGCTACAAGCTAAACAGCAGGGTCATCCGTCCCGCCAAAGTCGTCGTGAACAAAATCCCCGCCGCACAAGGCGAAGACGAACCCGAACAGGAAAATGACTCCCAATAACGTTTAGGACAGCCGCCTTTTCGCAATACGAGATACGAACAAAATGCCGACTTACGAATACCAGTGTGAAAATTGCGGATACGAATTTGAACGGTTCCAGCCCATAACCGCCCGGCCCCTGCGCAAATGCCCGAAGTGCCAAAAGCCCGCCCTCCGCCGCCTCATCGGCACCGGCGCCGCCATAATCTTCAAAGGCAACGGCTTCTACGAAACCGACTACCGCTCCGAATCATACAAAAACGGCCAGAAAAAAGAAAAAGAAGCCGCCGACAAAAAAGCCAAAGACAAAAAAGAAAAACCCCAAAACAAAAAACCCGCGACCGTCCCCGGTGCCAAAACCAAAGCAAGGAAAAAACCGGCGTAAGAAAAACGCCCCGGACCGCAATCGGCTGCAGTTGTCCCGCCCCTATTTTACAAGTCTTGCAATTTCTCTAAACTTCGGATGTTCCGCTGTCCGCAGCAGTTCGAAGAGCACCATTTCCGTCGAACTGATATTCCCGCCCCCAGCCGCAATCCTTTCAAGACCAACGTTCTTGTTTTCTAAGGTCCTTGATGAAACGGCGTCGCCAATCACGTCAACCTCGCAGCCCCTGCCCAACAAACCCGCCGCCGTCTGGTAAATGCACACATGTGTCTCTATCCCGCAAAGGATAACCTGCTTTCGGCCAAGCACCGCCAATTTGTTGTCAAAATCCGGCTCACCACAGCAGCTAAAACTCGACTTGTTAATCGGCTCGATGTCACCCAGAAGCTCCGCAACCTCCGCCACAGTCTGCCCAAGCGCCTCCGGCACCTGCTGAGCCCACAATATCGGAATATCGAGAATCTTCGCGGCTTTGATAAGGATTTGGATATTCTTGAAGAGGCGCTCTTTTTCGTACATCAGCCGGGCCAGCTTGCCCTGAACATCTACAATCACCAAAAGGCAGTTTCCGGTCTCGACCATATTCAATCAACATTTCTGAGCACAATCGTAAGCCGAACCCCCGGCTCAGTTTGTCCCTGCTCCGCAGCAGTTTTAGGGATTTTCTCACCCGAGGTCAAGACCGGTTTCGGTATGCTGAGCAAATTCCCCGGCTGCGTCTGCGCCAGGATTTCCCTGGCCGGCACAAGCTCATCCACACCATTCAGGACGGCAAAATCCTTCGCTAATCTGATTCGGCTGTACGCCGTACCCTGCTTCAAAAGCGCCGTAATCTGCCGGGCGCGTACACCGCTTATCTCAACGGTGTCTGCGAACCGCCCCGTCTGCAAAGAAAATGCCGCCGAGGCAAACTTGTCCCACAGCCCCTCCATCTTCGCCAGCACCTCATTTACACTGTCCCGGCTGCAGTTCAGTATGTATGTGCTTGTCAAACCGGGTTCCTTCTCCGCTACGTATTTAGACCGAACATTCTCTTCTATCGCCTTGTTGAGATACGCATCAACGGCCTCGAAATCCGCCGTCCGCACTACAAGCCGTCCGTCAAATATCAACGCAGCCGTCTCGGAAGCGTCTCTCTCGCCGCTGTCAGCCGTCTTGCCCGCTGTACCATTGTCAACAGCCGTCCTGTCCCACAGCTTGCCTGCGACAGTTCTCTCGGTCGGCCGCGGCGCCAGAATCGAATACACCACCGCCCCCAAGACCGCCACCAAGCCAATCATCGCCGCCGCCGCAAGCAGTCTCCTCGCAAGCAACTGCCTCGCCCCGGCCCGCCCGCCTGCCGGCTCCCGAACCTCACCGACAGTTCTCTTGTTCTCCACCGACGCCTTTATCCGCTCCAACATACCCGCCGGCGCACCCGCCGCCGGCAGAGAGCCCACAAGCAGCTTACTCTTCTCAAGTTCCGCAAGCCGACGCGATACCTTCTCGTCATGAGCAATCAGACGCTGAACCTCCATCTGCTGCCTCACACTTAACTCACCGTCGAGATAACCGCTCAGCAGCTCGTCTATATTTTCATTTTCCAGAGGATTCATTACAAGCTCGCCTCCAAAATATCCCGAAGATTGCTCCTCGCCCTGGCGATTCTGCTCTTGACCGTCCCTAATTCCACATCGAGTACCCTCGAAATCTCTGCGTAACTCATCCCCTCGATATCACGCAAAACCATCGCCGCCCTTTGATTCTCGTCCAACTTCATTATCCCCTTGATTACAAGCTCACATAACTCATGATTTTCGGCAATCCTCGCCGGCTCCGGCGCTCTGTCGTCCTGCAATACCTCGGCCAAACTCAGCTTAGCCCTGCTCGTCCGCTCGTCATCCACGGCCTCCAGCGGGCTGAAACTCACCTTTGACCGCCTCTGGCAGTAATTCAAGCTCACATTGACCGCTATTCTGAATATCCACGTGTAAAAGCTGCTCCGCCGCTCGAACCTGCCGATATTCTCTATTACTTTGACAAACGTCTCCTGCGTCAGTTCCGCCGCATCGTCCCGGTTAGCACAAATCTTCAGTATCACGTTGTAGATACGGCCCTGATACCTCAGTATCAGCCGCTCCATCGCCGCCCTGTCGCCCTGCTGCCACCGCTGCACCAACGTCGAATCATCTATGCTTACCGGCACTTGCCTCAAGCGACTCTCCTTTCTTAGACAGTTTTTTGCCCCATAAGTTCCACAAGAACCTTCTCGCCACCGCATCCAACCGTCAATCACCCGACATCGCTTCCCCGATTCCAGAGTTCAGTTTGCGTCAACCACGACGCGAAACCCGCAGCCGTGAAAGTCATTATGTCCCTTGAGCCGGTAAAACCGCCGAGCCGAACGCAGCCCCGCAGCGCCGCCACCCCAGGCGCCTCCGCGAAGCGACCCGCGCCGCGGACCTTGGCACCACTCCCAGACATTACCGCTCATGTCATACAGTCCCCACGCGTTCGGCAGCTTCTGCCCGACCCGGTTCGTCCGCATACCGCTGTTACCCTTGTGCCACACACAATCGTCGCGGACCTTCTTACCCCAGTAATAGGCCGTCGTTGACCCAGCCCGGCACACATACTCCCATTCCTCTTCCGTCGGCAATCGATACGCCACGCCGTCCTTTTCGGACAGCCGCCGGCAGAACTCCTCCGCATCGCCCCGCGAGACACCCTCCTTCGGATAATCCGCAAACATCACCTCCATATCCTCCCCGCCGCCCATAATATGATAATACTGTTTTTGCGTCACCTCGTAAGCACCAATGTAAAATGGCTTGTCGATTGTGACATCGTGTTGTTCCGGCTCATCCGGATGCCGTCCTCTTTCCCTGGCCGGGCTGCTCATCACGAACTGGCCCGGCTGTATCAGCACAAACTCCATCCCGACCTCGCTGCCCAACACAGCCGGCGTCACTGAATTCTGATAATATGTCACCTCGACCGGCATATCTCCCTTCGGCGTCGCTGCCTTGACCTTTGCCGTCCGGCTCGTCCACCCGCCGGGCGGACCCGCCTTCGCAGACCCCCCCTCAATCCTGGCCTCGCCGCCGCCTACCTCGACCACCACGCGGATGGTGAGGTTGTTGTAACCGGTGAAAATGTCGGCATACCATTGACGCACATGCGACTTCAGGCTCCAGTCGTATTCATCCACCGGCCCGCCGCGCAGGTAGTAACCGTCCTTCGCCGAACCCTCAATCTCAGGGTCCGCCTCTCCGGTCACCCACTCCACCGAGTTGCCGGCCATGTCATACAGTCCCCAGGCGTTCGGCAGCTTCTGGCCGACTTCCTGCGGCCTGCCGCCACGGTTGCGACCCCACCAGGCGCAATCGCCACGCATATTCTCACCCCAGTAGAATTTGCCCGTCGAACCCGCCCGGCACGCATACTCCCATTCCTCGTCCGTTGCAAGGCGGCACGTCGCCCCCTCCATCTTCGACAGTCTCTTGCAGAACTCGAGCGCGTCCGCCCACGAGACCTTCTCAACAGGGTTGTTCGGTTTGTTCTTAAAGTGCGACGGGTTCTTACCCATCACCTTCTTATACTGTGCCTGCGTTACCTCGCACCGGCTTAGAAAGAAGCCCTTGGCTATCTCGACGGGTCTCTGCTCCTGCCGCGTCTCCGGGTCTCCCATAGTGAATCTGCCCGCCGGAATATAAACGTACTCCAACTGCAGGTTCTTCTTGCCAGCCACCTTAAGCCTACCCTTATAGTACGTTATCTCCTTATCCGTGTCCCCATCAGGGCCGGCCACCTTCACCGTCCGCGCCTCTGAAGTCCAACCAGCCGGCACCTTCACATCAGCCGCCGCCGGCAAAACCGCAAACACCACCAACACAGCACAGCCGACCAGCCAAACGCTGTATGCAAATGCATCTTTTCTTACATTCATTGTCATTTCTCCTTCAGACCAATACAAAGTCCGAGTTCACAGCACACACTACTTTTGGCTGACAAAATCTGCACTCGTTCCCGGCTCGACAACCGGTAGTATCAAACGCGACTTCGCATCCTTCGAAGCGTGAACACAGTTGTTCGCCACCTTCGCCTCGTCGTACGAGGCGATCGCATCCCACGTGTTCGGATGCACCTCGAATCGCCCCGACCAGCTGCTGCTCACGTGTACCCGTATCTTGTGTCCCTTGTCGAACACGTGCGCAGTGCTTATCCAATACAGCGACAGCTTGACCACCTTGCCCTTTTTCATTTTCTTGGCCTTTTCCATGCCGTCCCGGAACCGCGTTATCGCCATACCCTCGAGCAGTATCGACTCCCACCCGTCCGGGTACACATCGATTAGCTGCGCCGTGAACATCGTATCCGGCGCATCACTGCTCACATACAGCTCCAGTTCCGGCTGACCGGTTACCTCAATGGCTTCGGTGAGCGGCTCTGTCTCGAAACGAAGCATATCCTTGCGGTCGGCTAAAGGCCGCTGGTCCATCATACCACCGCCCATGCAGGCGATCGCCTTCACAGGGTCCTTCGGATCGTATGTGTAGCACATCGGTTTACCCTTGCCCTTAGGAGCACTGCTCTGGAGCTTGCCCTGCTGCGTCAAGTAAAACGAAGTCGGCGTATTCTTCGGCGGCCACTCATGCGTCACCTTCCACACGTTACCCGGCGCCTCCGGATTCGTGCAGTCGCCCATCAGGTAGTAATACATCACCGACTCCACATCCGATGCCTCCACCTCACCCGTCAGCCACTTGAACGCCGGCATCTGCGACCAGAATATATCGCAATCGCTGTAAGCCGGGGGCTTCCTGCTCTCAGGATTCACCGGCCCGTGAGCACCCGAACCCACTATCAGCATCGACTTGCCGTTCTGCTTCATCAGGTTCCACTCATCGATCGCCTGCTGCGTGAACATATCGAACCAGCCGGTCTTGTCCTCATAAGGTATATCAAGGTCCTTCGCAACATCTTCAAATGGCCCCTTGTAAGGCTCGGCCAGTGCTTCGGGAGGAGTCCATCCACTCTGCCTGCCTCTGCCCCATCGCCTGCCTCTGCCGGCCGTGTACTTCGGGTCGTTCGTAAGTCCCGTTATCGAAGTGATGCACGCCTTGAGGTGAGGCGGATTCGTCAGCAGGGCTGACTTCGAAGTCATGCCCGCTTCGGAGTATCCGTTAATACCGACATTGCCGTTGCACCAGGGCTGGGCCGCTATCCACTCGATGGTATCGTACCCATCGGCCCCGACGTCGCGCCTGCCGCTGCGCCGGTCGTACCCCTCCGGGTACGTATCCTGTCCCACGAACGCAAACTCACCACTCTCCAGTATCGGGTCGCCAAAGTCCAGCGCACTATCGACGCGTCCCCTGCTCGTCCGGGTCAACACCACCGGCCACGGCCCGGCGCCCGCCGGCAGATAGACTTCCGTCCCTATCTTCACTCCGTCCCGCATCTCCAGCATCACGGTGTAGTGACTCACCCCCTCGGGCATATTATCAAACTCATGCCCCTGCGGCGGAAATGGAAACACCTGCTGCATGTGCCACACCGTCGCCTCGGCCTCGCCCAGCACCCCGTCATAATCCATGTCCGCTTCCGGGAACTGCTTGAGCATCTTCTTAAGCCACCCGTCCGTCTCAGACGTCTTCCGGCCCACCTTCATATCCTCCGGAACCTCGCCCGCCATCATCCGCTGGGCCTTCATCACATCCTCGCGCAGGAAATACACCTGTCCGTCAGCCTCCACGGCGCAATACAACAGTACACTTACCGCACAGACGATAGCAACTGCCGTCGATGTTCCATTACAAGCTAAGATTGTTCTGATTCGCATGGTTACAATGCCTCCTTTCGGGCGGGTAAATTTGCAGAAATGTGCTTTTCCATGACACCGGCAACAGTGTACAGCCATCACCCCAAAACGTCAACCATCCAACACACGCGATTTTGGGATGGCCAACCGGTTCTGCTCCCTATTTCTCCGACTTGTCGGTTATATCGCCCTGTTTATGTCCGTTCATCTGATTTTCCCGGATATCGATATTGGAAGCCCCGGCTCCGATATACACGCCCCCTATCTGGCCGCCCTGGCCGGTCTCGCGAAT
>CAZPDW010000023.1:0-19589 GCA_964585535.1 uncultured Pirellulales bacterium | reverse complement strand
ATATCTTCTTTTGTACACTCTAAGAATTTCTGTTTAAGCTCCGCGGAGGCATCACCGACAGCAAATCGCCTTTCTTAAACTGCCCGCTATATGCCCGGCGCCCTTACCTTCTCCTTTTGCCGCGCCTCCCAACACGCCGGCCCCTGGACACCTTCTTCGATTTGCTCTTTCGCACTCTCGAAGCAGTCCCCACTAACGGCTCCACCGGCGCCACGCTCAACTGCCGCGCCGGCACATTCACCGAGACTATCTTGACCTTCATCGGCCGGCCCAGCGTGATAATCTGTCCCGACTGACTGCCTGTTATACAGCCGGCCTTATGACTGTATTTCCATACGTCAGGCCCTAAATCAGCCGTCTGAACGAGACCCTCTATTCCGAGTTTGCGGCACTGAACAAATACGCCGAAATTCGTCAAACCCGTCACAACGCAGTCAAGCTCGGCGCCGATATGTTTTTCCAGCATCTGCAATATCAAAACCGTTTTCAGCTCTCGCTCGGCGTCCTCGGCCCGCTGCTCGGTGAAGGTGATATGCTTGCCCGCCTCCACTAAATCCTGCGCCGCAGGGACCTGCCCGGTCGATGCCGTATCCAGCGTCCGGCGCAGATAACAATCCAGAACACGGTGAACCAGCAGGTCGGCATACCGCCGAATCGGACTGGTGAAGTGACAGTAAAGTTTCGACGCAAGGGCAAAATGCCCGATATGAAGCGGCGAATATACCGCACGCTCCAAACTGCGAAGCACAACCAAATTTATGGCAAGCGAGCTGTCGCTGCCCTCGACCGCCTGAAGCAGCTTTTGAATCGCCTTGCGGTCGGGCAGCTTCGGCAAGCTCAAACCCAGCGATTTGACCAACTGCGAGAGGTTCTGCATACTCAAACTGTCCGGCTCGGGATGTATCCGCCGCATAAAAGGCACGTTCAAACGGTCCAGCAAGCTCGCCACCGTCTCGTTCGCCTCCACCATAAACATCTCGATTATCGTATGCGGATAACTGTCGTCCGCCGGCTCGGCATCCACAACTCGCCCCGCATCATCCAGTATCAGCTCCGTCTCCGGCAAATCCAGATGAAGCATCCCCGCTTTATTGCGCCGCTTCTCAATGACCCGGCTGAGCTGCTCCATATCCTTCAGCAGGGCCGCCACCTCCGGCTTGATGCCTTTGGTATGGCCCTTGAGTGCCCTGTCAACCTGCTGATACGTCAGCCGCTGCGTCGAACACATAACACTGTTGTGGTACGCCCGGCCAATCACATTGCCGTTGTCGTCGTACGTTATATATACGCTCTTGACGTACCGCCGCTGTCCCGGCTGAAGACTGCATACACCGTTACTGAGCATCTCCGGCAGCATCGGTATGACCCTGCCCGGAAGATACACGCTGTTGCCGCGGTTTTTCGCCTCCGAATCCAGGGCCGAACCCGCCTGCACAAAATTGCTCACGTCCGCTATGTGTACCCCGAGAACGCGATTGTGCTCATCATCAAGCTCCACGCTTATCGCATCGTCAAAGTCCCTTGCGTCCGGCGGGTCTATCGTAACTATCACCTTGCCGGTGATATCGTCCCTGTCCTCAACCAGCTCCGGCTCAAACCCCGTCGCCGCCTTGTGCGCCTGATAAATGCACCCGTCGTCGAACTCCCCCGGCAAATGAAACTGTCGTATTATCGAACTTATCTCGCTTTCATACTGTCCCGCCTTACCTAATACCTCGACAATCACTCCCCTCGCCAGGTGCTGCCGGCCCGGGTAAGACATTATCTCAACGACTACCTTGTCCCTGACCCTGGCATTCTTCGCCCGTACATCGTCAACAGTTATCGGCTCGACGAATCCCTTCCCGTCCGGCTGGACAATCCAGCCGTCCCGGCTCTTCAACAGTGTCCCCACAAACCGGTTCTGCCCCCGTTCGAGTATCTCCGCCACCCTGCCCGCAATGCGCATCTGCCCCGCACGCCGGCCCTTCTTTACCACCTTGGCGACAACAACGTCGCCGGTCATCGCGTCCATCGTGGCATCCGGCGGGATAAACAAATCGCCGTGAGCGTTCGGCTCGAGAGGTACAACAAATCCGAAGCCCCTGGCGTTGCCGCGAAATGTTCCTATCACACTGCCCGACATCGCAGGCAGTCCCACTAAATTCCGTTCGGCCAGCACAACCTGACCGGCCCGGCGAAGCTCGTCGAAGGCCCGCTTGAACTGGGCATAATCAGCCGGCCCGACGCCCATCTGCTTGGCCAACTGCGAAAGCTTCACCGGCGCATAATCCGAATGTCTCAAAAATTGAACTATCCTGTCCTTGAAAACTTCCTGCATCAGTTTCTTCTCAAAAGCAATACGCCCAGCCATCTCTATATCGACTGGGCGACTCGGTTTTCAACAATCAAGTTAAACGCACCTCGCAGCCCCCTTTATTCCTAACGAAATACGAGATACGAGATACGAAATACGAGATACGAGATACGAAATACGAGATACGACCCTATGCCTTCTTCGCCTTCAGGGCGTTTAGCTTTTTGGCGAGACGGGATTTCTTCCTCGCCGCCGTCCGCTTGTGCATTGTGCTGGTCGAGGCCGTCTTGTCCAGCTTCCTGGCGACAAGCCGATACTGCTCGCCGGCCTGCTCCACGTCGCCGGCTTTGAGTACCTGCTCGAAACGCTTGGTCTGCGTCTTGACCTGACTCTTTCTCGCACGATTTATCGTACGCTGTTTCGCGTTCTGCTTTACCCTTTTCTTGGCTGATAACGAATGTGCCACTGCATTCTCCTAAAAACATCTTTCTCAGAATTTATTACTTTCCTTTGTTCCTGGCTTCACTCCACGCATACAACTGATGCAGGGGATTAACAAATTTGTACTCGCCGCGTACTTCCATCATTCGGATTATTCCGAGTCTCCTGCCTCTCCGCAAAAAGTCGTCCAGATTGTTCTGTTTGTCCGGAGGAAGCGTTTCGAGAATTTGTTGCCGGTTAAACATACCCCCCAATGGGGTCTTCTTATGTATGGTGCGCAGGATCGACGCGTATGTTTTGCTCCTCAGTATTTTAGAAACCTGGGGAGCTATGTACTTTTTTCCTACTACTCGTGCAGCCTCCATTATTCCGCCTAAGGCATCTTGTTCATCGATATAATTATCTTTGTCCTGCCAAAAAACAGCGTCGCCTATCTCGTGCATAAGCATAGGCAGACCACCCGACCACATCACCATTCCGCCTAAAGCATCGCTGCTGACAGTAATACCGCTCCTTTCAAACATACGCCCGAAAAACTCTTCAGATTCACTATTGCTCATGACCGGCAGGTCGATAACATCGAAAATCCTGGCGACCGATGGCTGGTGTTTTATTAACTGTTCCCTTCTTTCAGGCAGTCCAACAAGAATCAGAAAAATCGGCAGCGGCTTGCCGGAACTTGCCAGCTCATCAACACGACTTTTCAGGAACTGAGAGAATTGCGGTACATCGCTGATACCATTGAGGTCGTCCAAGATAAGGATTAGGCCTTTCCTGCCGTTTTTCCTGGCTTCGTCATATACCTTTCGCAATGCCGGTAAAAAATTGTCCACCAACGTCATTAATTTGCCCTTGTTCTTGGTAAATTGAACCCCAACATTAAAAAGAGTTACGCCTTCTATATAACTATCGAACATCTCCCGTAATCTGTCGAAGAGGGATTTATCAGTACAGTCTTGCAGAAGTTTTTCGAAAACAACACCCATTGCCTCTTCAACACTTCCGACACCGCCCAAAAAGCAGTGGCTTCCAATCAGGCCATATTCCTTTTCTGCGAGGTATTTTATGAACCCGGCAAGGGAGCTTTTTCCGATGCCGCGTTGTCCTGAAATAAAAACATTCTCGTTTCTGCCAGAAATCGTCTGCTTAACGGCTCGCTCTAACCTTTGTATTTCCTTGATTCGTGCGACGAAATATTCCGGCTGCACCGGCCTGCCGGGTGAAAAAGGACTTTCTTTTGTCTTGATATCTGCCATTTCCAATCTCTGATTGTCGACTTATACAACTACTGCAGAGGCGCCGAAAAACTGCCTCACTGCGTGTGCCGTCTCAGTTTGTTCACCCGGTCGGATACGTCTTTATAGCCAAAGTCGAGCTGGGCAATCTTGCGAAATACATCCAGGGCCTTGGTCTTATCACCCTGCTCTTCGTAGGCACGGGCAAGATTATACCGCAACTCCTTCGCCGTGTCGTTATCTTTTATTTCCACTTCATCCAGAGTATGCGTAAAAACATCCACAGCGTCCGCATACCATCCCTTCAAAAAGAAGCACAACCCGACCTTGCTCATCGCCGCTATCTTGTGCCTTGGGTCCCGCTGGGCCTCCTGCAGCAGCGGTATCGCCTCATCATACCGCCCTTTATCCAGCAGCCGAATAGCGTATTCATACTTGAACCGCAGATTTGTCGGATAATTCTGCACACACAGCCCATAGTGCTCCAGTTCGACCTCATCCAGCCGCGACTGAAGCTCCTTAATCTCCGCCTGAGCATTTTCATCGGGGTTCTCGGCCTCAATTGCCTTCTTCGCCATTCGTATCTTTCGCTTGAACTGACCTATCCGCGTCACGCCGGCACGTTCCTTGAAGCTGAAATCCTGCTTCTTCTCGTACGCATTCTCAAGCAGCTCTATCGCCTCGTTCTCGGCCTCGTCGGTCCTCAAATCCGCCAGCGCCGACGCCAGGTTGAATATATTGCGCGGTAAATCCGGGTCCATCTGATACACTTTCCTGGCCGCCACGGCGGCAGAAGCTCGATAATCCTCAGTCTTGACCACGCTCTCCTGCGACTGCAGCTTCTCCTGTTGCTTGCGGTCCTTGATTGCCTTTGTGAAATCGCCATCCTGGTCGTATTTTCCCCTGGCCACCGTCAGTTCCGCGCTGAGCCGCTGCAGCTCATCTACCAGTTCCTCGTCGTTGGGCCTTAGCTTCTGTGCATGCTGGCAGGCCGCCACCGCCCTGTCCCACTCGCCAATCGCCGCATAGCTGTCCTTCAAAAGCATATAACTATGAAAGGACGGATTCTCCGATGCATTGTTAGCACCGAATAACAAATCCGCCATCCACTTTGCCGTCCGCTTAAAACCTGCCTCGACCGCCGCCTTCAGCAGCATCTCTGCATGCGACAGATTATCGGGCTCCTTTGCCAGAAGATACTCCGCATTCACCATTTTCTCGACCGGCGTCTTTCCCCGGGAAAACCTGATTTTTTCCCTCATCGACGGCTTCTTGCCGCCCTTGCCCTGACGTATCAGCGAAATCCTGCGAAGCGGTATGTGCCCACCCTCAAGGTCGTCCGGACTGCACCGCAATCCCTCGAGGTACATGTCGATGGCATAGTCGAAATTCTGACCATGCGCAACCTGCTCGGCACGCTTAAAAAACGCCTTGGCCTTACCGGTTTTTCCGTTATCTTCCTCTGGCATTGACTTGTCCTTGGGATGCCCGGGGCATCTACCGATAAATCACTTTCTTAAAGGGCTCAAACTCGTAGATTCTAATCTTCGGCCAAAATCTGTCAACGAATAAATCCTTGTATCGCACCGCCGACTTTGCTATAAACCACACCATAACAGGAAACCATTTACGGAGAACTTAATATGATTACCGCCCTCGAACAATATGACCCTGAAATCTACGAGCTGCTCCGCCAGGAAGCGGCCCGACAGTCCGGCTGCATCCGCCTTATACCATCCGAAAACTACGTCTCAAAGGCCGTTATGCTGGCCAGCGGAAGCTGCCTGACAAATAAATACGCCGAGGGCTACCCCGGCAAAAGGTACTACGAAGGCCAGCAGGTCACCGACCTCATCGAAACGGTCGCACGCCAGAGGGCGAAAAAACTCTTCAAAGCCGACCACGCCAACGTCCAGCCCTACTCCGGCTCAGTCGCCAACCTCGCCGCCTACCTGGCTCTGGCAAAGCCGGGCGATACCATTATGGGACTCGCCCTGCCCCACGGCGGACACCTCACCCACGGCTGGAAAGTCTCTATCACCGGTAAAATTTTCAACTCCGTTCAGTACACCGTCAACCCCGACACCGGAAGGTTCGACTACGACCGGATACGAGAGTTCGCAAAAAAACACAGACCTAAAATCATCATCTCCGGCTGCACCGCCTACGCGAGACAAATCGACTTCAAGGCCTTCGGCGACATCGCAAAAGAAGTCGGCGCCTACCACGTAAGCGACATCGCTCACATCGCGGGCCTCGTTGTCGCCGGCTGCCACCCAAGCCCCGTCCCATACGCCGACATAGTCTCCACCACCACACACAAGACGCTCAGAGGCCCCCGCGGCGGTATGCTCCTCTGCAAAGCCGAATACGCCGCCAAGGTCGATAAATCCGTCTTCCCAGGCCTGCAGGGAGGCCCACACATGCACACGCTCACCGCCATCGCCGTGGCTTTGGCCGAAGCAGATACCCCCGAATTCACCGCCTACGCAGAGCAAATCGTCAAAAACGCAAAAGCGCTCGCCGAAAAACTGCTCGAATCCGGCTTCGACCTCGTCTCAGGCGGCACCGACAACCACCTTATGCTCATCGACCTGCGAAACAAAGGCATCCCGGGTAAAAAACTCGCAAAGGCCCTCGACAGGGCAAGAATCGTTACCAATTACAACACCATCCCGAACGACCCGGCCCCGCCGTTCAACCCCAGCGGCCTGCGGCTCGGAACACCCGCTATCACCACTCGCGGTATGAAAGAAGAGCAGGCCCGCCAAATCGCCGCCTTCATTAAAAAAGTCGCAGAAAATATCGACAACGAAGCCGCAATCGAACAGGTCGCAAAAGACGTTCTGCTGCTCTGCTCACAGTTCCCCGTCCCCGACCACTTCATCATTCCAAACAGGAACAACCAATGACTTCCGGGCCAATCCGATACTGCATCGCCACCTGCAATGCTCGTTCCTTTACTTTTTCAAAGGTCAATGATGGACGAACCCCGTGAAAGTCTCGATAATAGAATTGAACGTCCGGCTCAGAAGGGAAATTTTCCGGCTCCAGGAAGAAATCGGGTTTACGCTTCTTTACGTTACACACGACCGCCGGGAGGCATTTGAGATTACAACCCGCATAGTGGTGATGAGCCACGGAAAAATCGAGCTGACCGGGCCCGTCGCACAGATAAAACAGTGGTACAACAAGAATTAATTGACCGGTTTGACCCGCACAATCGAAAATTCAAAATTCTCACTTGACATAACCATCCCTCGTCATTAACAAGACGTAGCTGAATTCGAATATGAACGAGCCAAAACTAAAAACCGCTGTCCTCGGCCTCGATACGAACGGCCTGCTGCTGCTCGAAGCCGCCCGTCAAGTCGAAAACCTTAACATACTCGCCGTCGCCGACACCGACACCAACCTCGCCGAAAAAGTCGCCGAACAATACAATTGCCTGGCCTACGACGACTACCGTCAGCTCATTATCCAAAATCAATTCGACTGCCTGCTCGTCGCCGCACCAATACACACCTGCGTCGAAAACCTCAAAGCCGCCGTCAAAAAGAATTTCAATATTCTAAAACTTCCCCCCTTAGCCAGGAACTTCGCCGAGGCCGCCGAGCTTGTCCGGCTCGCCGATGAGCTCGGCACGAAATTCGCCGTCGCAAACTCGCTGCGATACACCGGCGGATTTGCAAGCCTCCCGCAGCTCGCATCCGACGGGCAAATCAAAAACGTATTTCTCATCGACGCCTTGTGCAATGTCGGCGGTCTGAATCACCCCGCCTGGCAGGCCGACCAAAAGCTCGCGGGCGGCGGCGTCCTGCTGTACGATGCATACGAAATCATCGACCTGGTCATAGAAAACTTCGGCGCCGCTCAACAGGTCTATGCGCTCAATACCAACACCGCCGCCGACAGACAGCAGCGGCTCTACCGCACCGAAGACACCGTCGTTGTCAATATGAAATTCACCGACACACTCATCGCAAACCTCACCGCAAATAAAACAATAGGCCCTGCCCGTCACCAAATAACCCTCTACACAAAGGAAAAAATCCTCACCTTTTCAGACGATTTTTTTGCCGTTACCGATTTACTCGGAAAACCGCTGAAGCGCACACGCACCGCCCGCGACCTCTCCGCATCGGTCAAAAAACAGTTGACTAACTTCGCCCTCGCAATAACGGCGCCCGATAATAACAAGCTCCTCGGTCCCGCAAAAGCCCATCTGAACAATATGGCCGTCATCGAATCCGCATACCTCTCCGCTCGTACGGCAATGCCCGAAGAACCCGAAAGAATACTAAAAATGACCCGCGTCACACCCTGAACAAAATCTTAATATCAATTTGACAAACCGTCCCACTTTCACTATCCTAATGCCTGGTTGTAACTGAGATTGGCTTGTTATTTTGGAGATTACCAAATGGAAGAAGGCCCAAAAAAAGTCCTTATGGTTGTGCTCGTTCTCATCTGTCTGGCCGGGGCCGGCATAATCACCTGGAAAGCTCGTTCGGGCGACGGTTCTGCCCTAAAAGGCAGCACTTTGATGTGGGTTAAGTGCAATAACCCCGATTGCAGCGCAGAATATCAAATCACACAAAAAGAGTACCTCGACTTGATCAGAGAAAACGCGATTCCTGGTTTTGCAACCGCACCGGCAATGACATGCAAAAAGTGCGGCGAAAAGAGCGCCTTCGCCGCCATAAAGTGTGAAAAATGTGGTACCGTCTTCATTCGCGGAACCGTAGAAGGCCCGTTCGAAGACAAGTGCCCCAAGTGCGGTTACAGCACAATAGAAGAAACAAGAAAAAGCAAGTAATACCGCACACAGCTAAACACGAGTGCAAATTTAGGCGATTTGCTTGCGCTAAATCCGCGCCGAACACATCCTGTTTCTTAGAGTTGAGCTGCAGAATATCGTAGAACGTTTTGGCCCCATTGTCTGGCGGTGCGGGTCTTTTGCCTGCGCCCCACAGCGCAACACATATAAGTCCCCGCCTTCACCACCCTCGACCGCCTGCCTTCAGTCTCCCAACTGGTCCAGAACATATTTCTGGTAATCCGCTCTGCCCACCGTCAGCCCTTCCCGGCTGTTAAAGTAATGCGTCTGAATCCTCTGCCTCAGATATGCTACGCGGTTGCCCGGCGACGGGTGCGTCGCAAAAAACTCTATCGGCCGGGCCTGCTGCTCCTCTTCGAGCATCTGCATCGTCTCCACAATCGCACCAGGGTCGTATCCCGCTCGAACCATATAGTCCATACCACCCAAATCCGCCGTCCTCTCGTCGTCCCTGCTGAACCTCAAACCTATCATCTGACTCGCCAAATCCGCCATCATAACCGCACCCTGCGACCCTGTCCGGCTCGCCACGGCACTCAGCACAAGCTCCATCCCTATCTGACGGCTCATCGCATTCGAGACGTCTCGGGCCACAACGTGAACCGTCTCGTGACCCAGAATACCCGCTAACTCCGCCTCACTTTTGAGCTTGAGCAGCATCCCCTTCGTTATGAAAATGTAGCCGCCCGGAAGGGCCATCGCATTGATCTGCTTGTCGTTCACCGCCACATAATGATAATCCAGATTCGGCCTGTGGCTCACCCTCGCTATCCTCTGGCCCACACTGTCTATGTAATTTTGTACCGTCTTATTCTTGACCGGACCGCCTAATTGCTTCTCCACCTCCGGCGCATAGCCGGCGCCAATCTTGATATCCTGCTGCTGCGGGAAAAACATCAACTCCTGCTCTCCTGTTATAGGGTTCACCACACACCCGCCGCAAAACAGCAGGCAAAGCCACAAAATCAAAACAAATAATTTCTTTGCCATTCGATAAACTAATGTTTAGCTTCAACGGGAAAATTTTTGCTTGTATTTCACCGGCTATTTTATTATAAATCTGGCTTTATCACAAGGGCAACTAAAACAATGACCCGGCAGGAATTCTGCAGACAGTGCATACATAAAAATAGCTGCAGCGAAATCTATAGAGTACTCGGCAGCAAAAGAGGCCCCTCAGTCCTCAGCAGGGTTCTCTCGGCTTTTTTGTTGCCGGCGGCCATGTTCATCGCATCCGTCGCCGCCTCAATGCACGTCATCGCAAAGTTTATCCACTCACCCGAAATCCAAAACGCCCTCGCCTTTTTGCTGGCTGTGGCCGCTACCCTGCTCTTCGTCCCGGCCTTCAAGCTAATAACCGCTAAACTCAAAAAACCTCACAGCCCCGACAGGTTATGAAAACCATTCTCACAAAAAGCTCGACTTTCCCCGGCGGAACGCACCCCCCGCAGAACAAAAACCTCACCGCCGAAAGCCCCATCCAGCCGGGCCCCGCTGCCGGACGGCTCGCCATTATGCTCAGCCAGCATACGGGCGTCCCCTGCCGGCCAACCGTCAAACCCGGAAGTCTCGTCCAGCCGAACCAGCTCATTGGTGATTCCGATGCCTTTATCTCCGCCCCAGTGCATTCGCCCATCGACGGCAGAGTCAAAAATATCGCCCTGCAGTCACACCCCATCCTCGGACGAAGCCACGCAATCATCATCGAACCTAACCCGAATATACCTTCAAGAAGACCCCGGCTCACCTGGCAGTTCCCCTTGCGAAACGCCGTTGAGCTCCTTGATAAATACTCCCCGGAGCAGATATGCCTCGCCGTCAGAAAAGCCGGCATCGTCGGTATGGGCGGCGCCGGCTTCCCCACGAGAGTCAAAATCGAGCCGAACCCGCGCCTGCCCAAGCACACTATGATTGTCAACGGCTGTGAGTGCGAACCGTACATCACCTGCGATTACCGGATTATGCTCGAATGGACCGAACAAATCATCGCAGGGGTAATTTTAGCAAAAAAGGCCTCCGGCTGCGAACGCGTCTTCATCGCCGTCGAAGACAACAAGCCCGCCGCCATCGAGGCCCTCGGCCGGGCTGTCAAAAATTTACCCGATACCGACAATATCCGCCTGGCAACCGTAAAAACAAAATACCCCCAGGGCGGCGAAAGACAGCTCATAAAGGCCGTCCTGAACAAAAACGTACCCACGGGCGGAATACCGCCGATGATAGGCGTCCTCGTGCTCAACGTCGCCACCTGCGCCGCCATCGCCGAGGCCGTCCTGCTCGAAAAGCCCCTCACACACCGCGTCGTTACCGTCACCGGCCAGGCCGTCGCAAAGCCGGGAAACTACTATGTCACCATCGGAACCGCCGTCCGCGAGCTTATCGACTTCTGCGGCGGCGTAACTCAAAAAAGCGCCAAGGTCGTCCTCGGCGGCCCTATGATGGGCATCGCCATCGCCGACCTCGAAACGCCAATAACAAAAACCACGAACGCCGTTACCGTCCTTACAAAACAGCAAATCGGAAAGGCAAAATACCAAAAACAACAGACGCCCTGCATCAGGTGCGGCCGGTGCCTCCGGGTCTGCCCCGAAAACCTCAACCCGACCAAAATCGCTCACGCCGTCAAAAACAACCGACTGGACATCGCTGAAAAATATTATATCAATGCCTGCACCGAGTGCGGCTGCTGCAGCTACGTCTGCCCCGCTAAAATCGAGCTGACCGGATACATAAAAACAGGAAAAATATTCCTCGCAAGACAAAAAAAGAAAATGCCGCAATGAAAATCCATTATGCCCGCAGCAGGGTTTATTTCGTAAGAAGTGGAAATGGAAAACGCTAAATGCTGAGCAAGATAACAGTTTCGCCTTCACCGCATATCAGCGAGCAGCGCTCGACGAGAAGCGTTATGCTCGACGTCATAATAGCCCTTGCGCCCGCCGTCCTCGCCGCATTCTACTACTTCCGCCTCTATGCCTTTAACCTGCTCGCCGCCTGTGTCGTTTCCGCAGTCGTTACCGAATACCTCTGCAACCTCCTGCGAAAAAACCCGAAACCCGCCGAGTCGCTCACCGACCTCAGCGCCGTCGTCACCGGCATAATACTGGCCTTGTCCCTGCCGCCGCATCTTCCCCCCTGGGCCGCCGTCATCGGCTCTGCCTTCGCAATCGCCATTGCAAAAATGGCCTTCGGCGGACTCGGCTCGAATATATTCAACCCCGCTATGGCCGGGCGAACATTCCTCACCGCCTGCTTCGGTATGCTTATGACCACCTGGACCGTTCCTGCCACCATCAATCCGCAAATGCCAATCGTCTCAGCCGAAAACACCATCGACGCCCGCACACAGGCAACACCGCTCGCCTGGAGCAAACAGGCCATAAAAAAACAATCCCCCTCAGCCGTCGCCAACGAACAGCTCAAGGCCCAGTTCACCGGCAATATCCCCGGCTGCCTCGGCGAGACCAGCACGCTGGCAATTCTAATCGGCGGCATCTACCTGCTGCTGAGACGAAGCATCACCTTCCACATTCCGCTGGCCGTGCTGCTGAGCGCCTTTATCTTCGCCGCCGTCGCATACCTGGTAAACCCCTCCGCCTACGTATCCCCGCTCGTGCACCTCACTACCGGCGGGCTGGCACTGTGCGCATTCTTCATCGCCACCGACCCCGTCACCGCTCCGCTGTCAACAAAAGGTATGTGGCTGTTCGGCATCTGCGTCGGCTCGCTGATTATGCTCATCAGAATCGTCGGAGAATATCCCGAAGGCGTTATGTACGCCGTCCTGCTGGCCAACGCCGTCACACCCCTCATCGACCGGCTCTGCAAACTCACCCCCGCAGGAGGTAAGCCGAATGTCTAAAATAAAATTCTTCATACAACAGTCCTGGCTGCTCCTCGTCTGCTCGCTCTTCTTCGGGCTTCTCTTAGCCGGTGCCAACGCCGTCTGGACGCCGAGAATCGAGCAGAATAAAATCGACAAACTCGACAAGCTTATGTCGGCCCTCATACCCGTCGCAAAAAAGTTCCAGCTCGTCGGCACCCTTACGATAAACTCGGCAAAGGGAAAATCAATCCCCACCGACCTCTACAAGGTCCTGGCCGAGGACGGCGACTGCATCGGATACTGCTTCAACACCGCCGGGCCGGGATTCACCGACAAAATAGAGCTTGTCCTCGCCGTCGATAAAAACTTCAAAAAAATCGCCGGCTTCAACGTACTTTCCAGCAACGAAACGCCCGGCTTCGGCGACAGGATTAAACAGCCGTACTACCGAAACCAGTTCGCCGGCGCACCCGCCGGCCCGCTCGACCTCGAAAAAACCGGCGACCCAAAAAAAATCGATTCCGAAATCGTCGCTATCACCGGAGCTACCATCAGCAGCGAAGCCGTCGTCGATATAGTTAATAACGCCTTACCGCAGCTAAAAAAACAAATGAAGCAAAAAGGTCTAATCGAAGATGGAAACTAACACCCAAAATCCGCCTTCTATTTATAAGCAGACGCTCCTGGCGGGTCTTTGGCGGGAGAACCCGACCTTTCGCCTGCTGCTCGGAATGTGCCCGACGCTCGCCGTCACCGCCGCCGTCAAACCAGCCCTGACTATGGGCCTTGCCGTCGTCTTCGTCCTGCTGTGCTCGAACATAGTCATATCAATGATGAGAAATCTTCTCAAGCCCCACCTGCGAATCCTTATGTTCACGCTGACCATAGCGACCTTCGTCACCATCGTGGATTTGTTCCTCAGGGCATACCTGCCGAAAATGAGCGAAACGCTCGGCCCGTACGTGCCGCTTATCATCGTCAACTGCATCATCATCGGCCGGGCCGAGGCCTGCGCAAGTAAAAACCCAATCCTTATAAGCATCATCGATGCTCTCAGTATGGGCGCCGGCTTCACCATCTCGCTGTGTGTGCTCGCCTCGATAAGAGAAATCCTCTCCACCGGCGCTATCTGGGAAATCAACATCTTGCCGAAGACCTTCGTACCCTGGGCCGCTATGAGAATGCCCGTCGGCGCCTTCATTACGCTCGGCCTGCTCATAGCGCTGGCAAACGCAATAACCGCAAAAACCAAAAAAGCTCAAAATGCAGCCAAATAGAAAATATTAAATAGTAAATCGAATAATGGATACGCTAACAACACTACTGCTCGGATTCATCTCAATCGTTCTCATAAACAACCTGGTCCTTACCAAGTTCCTCGGCATCTGTCCCTACCTCGGCGTCTCCGGCAGAATCGATATGGCCTTCGGTATGGGCCTGGCCGTAACATTCGTCGTTACGCTCGCCGGCACGCTCACCTTTCTTCTCGACCACCTCATCCTCATCCCGATGAACCTCGAAGTCACCCGCTACGTCTGCTACATCCTCGTCATCGCAGGCGCCGTACAGTTAGTCGAAATGTACCTGAAAAAATTCTTCCCCACGCTCTACGACAGCTTCGGTATCTTCCTGCCGCTCATCACGACAAACTGCGCGATTTTAGGCCTGTGCCTGTTCATCAATCTCTGGGGTATTGACAACCTGCTCGAAGCGGTGGTACTCAGCTTCGGCGCCGGCATCGGCTTCACCATAGCCATTTGCATCATGGCCGGCATCCGTGAAAATCTCGACCTCGCCGACGTACCAAAACCGCTAAAAGGAGCTCCCATAACCCTGATTACCGCCGGCCTGCTCACGCTGGCCTTTATGGGATTTGCAGGAATGATAAGATGACCGTAATCTTCACAAATATACCGGCCACACTTCTCTCTGTCATTGCCGCGCAGGCGGGAATCCAGAACCTGTGGCATTGTGCCTGGCCCGCCGCGGCAACTATGCTCGCCCTGGCCTTTGTGTTCGCCCTGGCCCTGCTCATCGCAAGCGAAAAATTAAAAGTCCGCGTCGATGCCAAAATCGAACAGGTTCACAAAGTCCTGCCCAACCTCGACTGCGGCGCCTGCGGCTTCCCCGGCTGCGTCCAGTACGCAAAGGCCGTCATCAACGACACAAACCTCCTCGGCAAGTGCTCCCCCGGCGGCCTGAAGACCGCCCAGAAAATCGCCCAAATCCTGAACCTGCAAATCAGCGACTCCGGCCCGGTCAAAAGACCCATCGTCCACTGCCGGGCGCACACCGGCGACAAAACATACCTCGCCGAATACGCCGGCATCCTATCCTGCACCGCCGCCAACGCCCTGCCAACCGCCCATGCCTGCAAGTTCGGCTGCCTCGGCTTCGGCGACTGCACCGCCGTCTGTAAATTCGACGCCCTGCACATCATCGACGGCCTCGCCACCGTTGACTACAACAAATGCACCGGCTGCGGCGCCTGCGTAAAGGCCTGCCCAAGAAACATTATCGAAATGGTCCCCTTCGCGCACGAAAACATGCTCACCGTTGCCTGCTCGAATAAGGAGACCGGCAAGGTCACTCGACAAATGTGCGCCGTCGGCTGCATCGGCTGCAAGCTCTGCGCAAAGCAGTCGGAGCTGTTCAAAGTCACCGACAACCTCGCCCGACTCGACTACACCAAATACGCCCCATCCGAAAAAATCGAAACCGCCCTAAATAAATGCCCCACCGGCGTAATAGTATATCGGGGCCCCTCCGCCCCCGAACCCAGGCCCGCAAAAAAACCCAAACCCGCAAAAGCTTAGTCTATGTTATTCTGAACTTGATTCAGAATCTCATCTCTCACTTTCCCTTCTCCCTTCTTTTTCGCCGCACGGATTGCTGCTTTGCCTTCAACCTGAATTCGTACATATTGCATCAGGGCATACCCAAAACGCTTTTTAGCCCACATTAATCTCATGACTGTAAATCCACGTCCGGCTCGTCAGCGAATCTTTCTTAATCTGACTTTGTGTTCGGTCTCTCGGTCATTATGCTCGCCGGGAATAATCGCGTGCATTTCTGTCAGTTTTTCATCGGCTCTATGTCAAGCGCACGATAGTTCACACCCATCGCATCAAGCCGCTTAAGGTGCTCGGCCAAGCGGATAATGAACTCCTCGTAGTCGCGATTTTCCTGTGGTGACCAGAGAACTTCGCTCAGCGCGGCAGCCCGTGGATAAGCCATGTATTCACGGTGCTTTTGATCGGCCATGTACTCACCCCACAGTTGTCCCTGTCCACCCAGCACGTGTTTGGCTTCCCCGGTGGTTAGCTCGGCTGGAATTGGCTCGAACGTGTATGCCTTCTCCAGCGGAATATAACCGCCGATGGCCCGTGGCTCTGTCTTCTTGGAACCCTGGTAGTAGTCGAAGTACGTGTGCGATGTGGGGGCCATGATTACATCATGTCCGGCTTTGGCAGCAGCGATACCACCGCCTTGTCCGCGCCAACTCATCACCACTGCCCCGTATGCCAAGCCGCCCTGTATAATATCATCCCACCCAACCAGCCGCCGGCCGTGCCGTGTCAAAAACTCATCTATCTGCTTGATAAACCAGCTGTGCAGCTCTGCCTCATCCTTCAGGCCCAACCGTTGCTTCAGAGCCTGCATTTCCTCACTCTGCTTCCAATGGTCGATGTTCGCCTCATCGCCCCCGATGTGAATGTATCTGCCGGGGAACATTCCCATGACCTCCGTGAGCACGTCCTTCATGAAGGCAACGGTCTGCGGACGAGGCGATATGACCCTCTCGTTGGCAGTCCACCGTTTCTCCGGTGGTAGGGCGTTCAGCTTCTTAGGATGCAGACCGATCTGAGGGTAAGACACAATCGCGGCCCCGGTGTGTGCGGGCATCTCGATTTCGGGCACGATGGTGACGTTACGTTCGGCGGCGTAGCGGACCAGTTGACGCATATCGTCCTGGGTGTAGAACCCGCCCGGGCGTTGGACGTCGGCTCCCTTGGCCTTGCGACCTATGGTGGTAAAATCCATCCATGCACCGATCTCTGTCAGCTCCGGATACTTCTTGATTTCGATTCGCCAGCCCTGGTCGTCCGTTAAGTGTATCTGCAGGTGGTTGAACTTATGTAGAGCCATCGTATCGATGAACCGCTCGACGTCCCGCTTGGGGATGAAATGCCGGGCCGGGTCAATCAGCAACCCACGCCATGCGAATCGAGGATAATCGATGATATACATACAAGGTATAGACCACTCAATCCCTTCGACATTCTCTTCGCTGAAGATAAGTGGCGGGAGCAACTGTCTCAGTGTCTGGATGCCATAGAACAACCCGGCTGGCTTGGCAGCGCGAATCGTAATGGAGTGTGCGGTGACATCAAGCTTATATCCTTCTTCACCGAGAGTATCTTCCAGTGACGATTCGATTTCCAGTCGTACGACATTCTCCGCCTTGGGCGAATCTCCGACAACATTCAACCGGTATCCAGTCGCCGGGGTCACATAATCGATGAGCTTGGTCGCTTCTGCTTTGGCTTCGGTCTGTGCGACGACAAGCGTCTCCGCAGTAAGGCGAAACCGGCCATCTCGGGCATCCAACGAAACCGGGCGGGGAATTATATGGTTCGTTGACTCCGGATAAGCCGATTCCTGTTCTGCGACACACCAGGAAACAGTATTAAGGGCCAGGCCCACCACGAAAATTTTGGTCAGAGTGTTTAAGGGTACATTCACGGACAGACCCTTTCATATCTAATGTGACATTTCCCGGATAAACTCTTAAACAACGTAATTTTCTCCGTATGACATCAGTAATCTTGCCAAAATCACCTTGAGCTGCATTATAAACGCCTTCTATAAGCTCTATTCTATCAAATTCCGGTCTATCTGTCACTCACTACTTGCCAAGTCCGGGCCTCTACATACCCCACTGCCCCGCTGCTATTCTCGACCTTCCCTTTTGCCGAAATCAATATCGCCTCTACACCTTCCTTTTTCTCTATAAGCGCCATCCCCTTTTCCGCCCCTAACACGCTCACCGCCGTCGCCAAGACATCCGCATCCATCGCCGTCTCGGCAATAATCGTCACGCTGCTCAGCTTGTCCGCCCCCTCACCCTTTTTTGTATCGATAATATGACTATACCTTTTACCGCCTATCATCTCGAACCGCCGATAGTCCCCGCTCGTCGCCACCGCAGCATCTGCCAATCTTAAAACCATCAACACCTCGCCGGGACTCAACATCTCTGCAAGCCCTCCCGTTTGCTCTTCTCCACTGTCCGCTGTCCACTGTCCGCTGTCCGCTGATTCAGGGTCCAGAAGACCCACCAACCACTTTGCCCTGTCCGCAGGCCGGCCGAAGCAGCGAATATCGCCGCCGACATCGACCATCCCGCCGCTCGCACCCGCCGTCTTCATCGCCTCAACCGCCTCGTCAATCGCATAGCCCTTCGCAATCCCACCCAAATCAAGCCGCATCCCCTCCACCGCAAATCGAACGCTCATCAAGTTCGCATCCAGCAAAAGTTTCTTATACCCAACCCTCGCCTCCGCCTCGGCTATCTGCTCGGCGCCCGGCGCCTCGTTGGCCTCCGCCGCCCGCCGCCATAAATCCACCAAAGGCCCCACCGTCACATCGAACGCCCCATCCGTCCGCCTGCTGTATTCTGCACCTGCCTCAAGAACCTCAAAAAGCTCGCTGCTCACCGGCACCGCCCGCCCGTATGCCAGCCGATTGACCCCGCTCAGCTCCGAATCATCCTTGTAATCACTCATCAAATCGTCAATCCACTCTAACCTCTCGAAGGCCGCCTCGATAGCTGACCGGGCTGTCTGCCGGCCACCCGCCACCGCCTCCACACGCGCAAATGTCCCCATCAAAATCCGCTCGCCCCCGTCAACCTCGACCCGTCTCGGCTCGATACTCCTGGCGACAAAATATACTATCCCGGCTATACAGACCGCCAGAACTATCCTCTTGATTTTCCCTGCCCTTGTCGCTGTTTTTCTGTTATCCATCGTAATCCCTGACCATATACCACAGACGCTGCCCAATAATAGATAGAACCTCGCCGACAATCAATTTATAATACCGGCGAAATGCCGATACGAAATACCAAATCCAGCCCTGAGCGCGCTCGAAGGGACGAAAGTTCACCCGCCGGACGCCTCACGGAACAAAATAAGACACTTGCGCAGCGCCTGAGCCGTGACTTTTTGCCATTCGTCCGCAAACCGGCCCGGTACATCGGCGGCGAAGTCAACCAAATCAAAAAAAATCTCACAAAAACCGACCTGACCATCGCTGTGTGTTTTCCCGATACCTACGAAATCGCAATGAGCAACACGGGCCTGGCCATTATCTACCACGCCCTCAATCTGCTGCCGAACGTCGCCGCCGAACGCGCCTTTGCACCCTGGCTCGACGCCGAAAAAATCCTCCGCTCGAAAAATATCCCCCTGTTCACCCTCGAATCAAAGGCCCCCTTAAAGCATTTCGACGTCATCGGCTTCAGTATGACAACCGAGTTGTGCTGCACGAACGTCCTGAATATGCTCGATTTGGCGGGCCTGAAAATCCGCTCCGCCGACCGCTGCGAATCCGACCCGATTATAATCGCCGGCGGCGGCATTGCAAACTGCTGCGAACCCGTCGTGCCCTTCATTGACCTGTTCGTCCTCGGCGAAGCCGAATACGCCGTAACAGACCTCGCCCAGCTCATCATCGACAAAAAGAAAAAACACATTCCGAAAAACGACATCCTCGTCGCCGCCGCAAAAAAATTCGACTGGGCCTATGTCCCCTGCCTTTATAAATTCGAGTATTGTAGCACGGGCTTCCAGCCCGTGAAAAAAAACAGCCCAAAAATCAAATCATTCACCCCCATCGTCCCCGGCCTTCGCACCCGATTCAAAAACGCCGTAGTCGAAGACCTCG